>NZ_LBBT01000094.1 GCF_001006285.1 Paraclostridium benzoelyticum | reverse complement strand
TAATTTGGAAATTATATACATTAAAAGCTTGTGATTTCTTAAGAATTAAAAATTAAAAACTGGACAATATATTATTAAATAAATACACAAAACACCTCAGTGATGGCATTCTAATATATAGTGTATTTATATAAAATAGATTAAGTCCTTTAATTATTAAATAATTAAAGGACTTTTATTTTTAAGATAAAATATAATTAACTAGTAGATATGGGAGGAGATGTTTTATGAAATTATTAATTACAAATAAATATGAGGATAATGAAATAAGCAAATTAGTAAATTTAGGATATAAAGTAGTGTATATGAAGGAATCCAAGGCTGAAGTAAATAATGAAAATAAAGATATTGAAGTGCTAGTAGGTTATAATCCATTTAACACACTTGATATATCGAAGCTAGAAAATTTGAAACTAATTCAATTAAGTAGTGTTGGAATAGATCAAATACCAAAAGATGAAATTATAAAAAAGAATATTACGGTATGTAATAACAAAGGAAATTATAGTATTCCCATGGCGGAATATATAGTTATGTATATTTTAAATGTATATAAAAACACAAAACAAATGTATAAAAATCAAGCACAAAAGAAGTGGAAATTAGATATAAAATTAGAAGAACTAACTGATAAAAAAGTAATGTTTATAGGGACTGGTACAATTGCAAAAAATGCTGCTGATAGGCTAAAAGCATTTGGAGTATATGTTTATGGAGTTAATACAGATGGTAGAGACGTTGTAGGATTTGATGAATGTATACCTATAGGAAATATAAACGAAGGGTTAAAAAAATGTGATGTAGTAGTTATTACTTTACCATCAACAAAAGAAACTATAGGAATGATTAATGATGAAAAGTTAAAAAATATGAAAAATGGATCAGTGATTATAAATGTTGGTAGAGGAAACATAATAAATGAAAATGATTTAATTAATAATATAAGTAAGTTTAAAGGTGTTTGTTTAGATGTATTTGAAAGTGAACCGTTAAATAAAGAAAACAAACTTTGGGAATTTGAAAATGTAACTATAACCCCTCATAATTCATGGATATCTGATAAGAATAGAAGTAGAACATTTAATACCATATATGAAAATTTAGAGAATTACATCAATAATAAAGAGCTTAAAAACGTGGTAAATATTCAAAAAGGATATTAATAGTTTAGTTGTAATTTTAAAAAGAAAATTATGTTATACTAAGATAGTATTGCATTGAAATTAGTACGATTTACATAGATTTTAAAAGAGGTGATTTATATGGACATAAAAACTAGAATGGATGAATTGATAGATCAAATAAACTATCATAGCAATAAATATTATAATGATGATGCTCCTGAGATATCAGATTATGAATATGATAATTTAATGAAAGAACTTATAAAAATTGAAGAAGGAAATCCTAAAATAAAAAGAGCTGATTCACCAAGTAGTAGGGTAGGAGGTAAGCCTTTAGATAAATTTACACAAATAACACATAAAATACCTATGCTTAGTTTATCAAATGCTTACTCAGATAAGGATTTAAAAGATTTTGATAAAAGAGTAAGAGAATTAGCTGATGATAGTGTTGAATACGTAGTTGAATTCAAAATAGATGGATTATCAGTTGGATTAACATATAAAAATGGAGTTTTTGAAAAGGGAGCAACAAGAGGCAATGGAGTAGTTGGAGAAGATATAACAGAAAACTTAAGAACAGTAAAGACTATACCTTTAAAAATTAATGACACAGAAGAAGTTGTAGTAAGAGGGGAAGTATATATATCTAAGCAAAATTTCGAAAAAATAAATGAATTACAAGAAGAACAAGGCCTTCAATTATTTGCTAACCCTAGAAATTTAGCAGCAGGAACTTTAAGACAGTTAGATTCTAAGTTAACAGCTAAAAGACCTTTAGATATATTTATATTTAACCTAGAGTATATTGAAAATACAAATTTAAAAAGTCATAGTGAATCATTAGAATACCTTAAAAACTTAGGATTCAAGGTTAGCACAGATTACAAAATTTGTTCAAATATAGATGGCGTTATAGAACATATTGAATATTGGACAGAAAATAGATCGAAACTACCATTTGAAATAGATGGAATGGTTATTAAAGTTAATGATCTACAACAAAGAGAGATTATGGGTTATACAGCTAAAAGCCCAAGATGGGCAATTGCATATAAATTCCCCGCAGAGCAAAAGAAAACGAAGCTTATAGATATTATAGTTGAAGTTGGTAGAACAGGAACTATAACGCCTACAGCTATACTTGAACCAGTTAGATTAGCTGGAACAACAGTTTCTCGTGCAACTTTACACAATGAAGATTACATAAACGAAAAAGACATAAAAATTGGAGATACAGTTTTAGTTCAAAAAGCTGGAGATATAATACCGCAAGTAGTTCAAGTTGTTAAAGATGATAGGGATGGAAATGAAATAGAATTTAAATTCCCTGATAAATGTCCTGTATGCTCAGAACCTGCTGTTAGATTAGAGGGAGAAGCTGCAGTAAAGTGTATAAATATTAGTTGTCCAGCTCAAATTAGAAGAGGAATAATACACTTTGCTTCAAGAGATGCAATGAACATAGAAGGGTTAGGAGAATCTATAGTTGGATTGTTACTTGATAACAATATAATTAAAGATATATCTGACCTTTATTACATAAAGAAAGAAGATGTAATAAATCTAGAAAGAATGGGTGAAAAATCAGCTGAAAATTTAATTAAGGCAATAGAAAAGTCTAAACAAAATGAACTATATAGATTAATAAATGGACTAGGTATTAAATATATAGGAGTTAAAGGCGCAAAAGTTTTAGCTAAAAACTTTGATAGTTTAGATGAAATAATAAATGCAGATGCAGTTAAATTAACTAATCTTGAAGAATTTGGAGATATAATGGCAAACAGTGTTGTTGAGTTCTTCAAAGAAGAAAAAAATATAACAGTCATAAATAAATTAAAAGAGGTTGGAGTTAATACAGAATCTATAAAAAATAAAGATGAGTCTATAGTTAATATTTTTGAAGGAATGAAGATTGTATTAACAGGTACTTTACCTACTTTGAAAAGAAATGATGCAAAAGAAATGATTGAGGAAAGAGGAGGCAAAGCAACTTCTAGTGTAAGTAAATCTACAACATTTGTTTTAGCTGGAGAAGAGGCTGGATCAAAACTTACAAAGGCTAATGAATTAGGAGTGAAAGTTATTGATGAAGCTAAGTTTTTAGATATATTAAACTTAAGCTCAAAAGAAGAAGTTCAAGAAGTTATTAAGTAAAAATATTGGGGAAATTATATTAATAAATAACTACTATTTAGAGTTAAATAATGCTAATATATTATAGTATATACAATATTTGAGTTAGAGTTCGGGTAAGTTAATTAGTCTGAATTTGCTATAAAAAAATTCGCTTTGCTTGAGCGACTACGTCTGCGAATCACTTCATGTCGGCAACGACCTTAAAAAACAGGTCGGTTGCTCAAGTTTATAAGTTGGAAATTACTTTTATAATAGTTCAAGGCTGAATGCAATTTCCTAGGTATTAAAAAATGTTTGAAAGAGGTAATATAAATGACGAGAATTGATGGTAGAAAAAATGATGAAATAAGACCAGTTAAAATAACTAGAAACTTTACTAGATATGCAGAGGGATCTGTATTAATTGAAATGGGAGAAACTAAAGTTATCTGTACAGCTTCTATAGAAGATAAAGTACCTCCTTTCTTAAGAAATTCAGGAACTGGATGGATAAATGCAGAGTATTCTATGTTACCAAGATCTACACACCAAAGAAAAATAAGAGAGTCATCAAGAGGTAAAGTTGATGGAAGAACTCAAGAAATACAAAGATTAATAGGAAGGGCTATAAGATCAGTTATTGATTTATCTAAAATAGGAGAGAGAACTATATGGGTAGATTGTGATGTGATTCAAGCTGATGGAGGAACTAGAACAGCATCTATAACAGGAGCTTTTGTAGCAGTAGCAGATGCTTTATATTCTTTATATGAAAATAAACAAATAAAAACTTTACCTATAAGAAACTTTGTATCAGCTATAAGTGTAGGTATAGTTAATGGAGAACATGTTTTAGATCTATGTTATGAAGAAGATTCAAATGCGCATGTTGATATGAATGTTATAATGACAGATAAAGGTGAATTTGTAGAAGTTCAAGGAACAGGAGAAGAATCTCCATTTACTAGAAAAGATTTAAATTCATTACTTGAATTAGGAGAAAAAGGAAACAAAGAACTTATTAAAGTTCAAAGAAAAGCATTAGGTAAAATAGCAAGTGAAGTTCTTGGAGAAGAAGTTCCAGATGAGGTTGTTATAGCTACGAATAATGCACATAAATTAGAAGAAATTTCATCTATATTAAATGACTTTGATTGCAAAATATATTCTCTTAAAGATGTAGATTTAGCAGGAATAGAAATAGTAGAAGATGGTCATACATTTGAGCATAATGCTCTTATAAAAGCTAGAACTATAGCTAAAGCCACAAATATGGTAGCAGTAGCAGATGATTCTGGGCTTGAAGTTGATGCTTTAGGTAAAAAACCAGGTGTCTACTCAGCTAGATATGCAGGAGAAAATGCAACTGATGAGCAAAATAGAGAAAAGCTTGTAAAAGCTATGAAAAATGTACCTATAAGTCAAAGAACAGGAAGATTTGTATCAGCTATAGCTGTAGTATTCCCAAGTGGAAAAGAGTTTGTCGTAAGAGGAACTTGTGAAGGAACTATAGCATTTGAAGAAAAAGGTGAAAATGGATTTGGATATGATCCATTATTTATAGTAAATCAATATAATAAGACATTTGGAGAATTACCTAGTTCAATAAAAAATTCAATAAGTCATAGAGCAAACTCTTTAAAACTTATGAAAGATGAATTTAATAAAAGGATAGTTAAGTAATGAAAATTGGGGTAATAAGTGACACTCATAGAATGAATAGATTTATAGATAAAACTCTTCCATATTTAAAAGAATGTGACTTAATTATACACGCAGGAGATAATTTTGTAGATTCAAAGTACATTCATAATATGACTGGAGTTTCAATGATGGCAGTTAGAGGGAACTGCGATTTTGAAAATACAGAAGATGAATTAGAGTTTGAGATAGAAAATAAAAATATATTTGTTTGCCATGGGGATAAGTATGGCGTTAAATATGGACTTGAACAATTGCATGAAAAGGCTAAAAAAATATGCGCAGATATTGTTATATTTGGGCATACGCACACACCGGTAATAAAAGAAAAAAATAACATACTATATATAAATCCAGGTAGTATATCATTGCCAAGAGGAGTAAATTATAGAAGTTTTGTTATATTAGAAATATCTAGTGATAATGTGAGTATTGAGGAGATAAGGTTATAAAATAATTTAGGGGGATTAGTAAATGGAATTTGTTTTGGGGTATTTACTCATATTTTTGGCTAAATGTTCAGATGTAACATTAGCGACAATCAGAACTATATTTGTAGTAAAAGGTAAAAAGAAACTTGCGTTTTGCATTGGGTTTCTTGAAATATTGATATACCTATTTGCTATGGATAAAGTGTTAGGTGACATGGGTGATATAGTAAAAGTAATATCATATGCGCTTGGATTTGCAACAGGTAACGTAGTTGGAATCACACTTGAGGAAAAGCTTGCAATAGGATTAATAACAGCTCAAGTTTTCACTGGTGAAGATGTAGATCAATTTGCAGAGTACTTAAGACAGCATGGTTTTGGAGTTACTGTCATAGAAGGTAGAGGAAGAGAAGGCGTAAAGTACATACTACAAGTTGTTTTAGATAGAAAGCACCTTCATAATTTCCAAAATACTATAAATAGTTATGATTCTAGGGCATTTGTAGCGGTATCTGAAATCAAGAACGTCAGAGGTGGATATTTTGGTCGAAATGCGATGAAATAAGGCGCTTTTCAAAGTCAGTTCATATCAATGCGGTACTTGTAAATAAAAAAAAGAATGTGTTATAATAAAATAGTAAAATTATAGTAACGAAATCTATTATACTATATATAAAAGAATACATAATCAATAGGAGGATTAATAATAATGAAAGCAGAATTACTTAAGAAAGAAGGTAACAAAGTTACTTTTAAACTAACAGTTGATAATGATAAATTTGAAGGTGCAGTAACAAAAGCTTACAACAAAAACAAAGGGAAATTTAACATACCAGGATTCAGAAAAGGTAAAGCACCTAAGCAAATAATAGAATCTCAATATGGAAAAGGAGTATTCTACAACGATGCTATAGATATGTTATTCCCAGAAATATATCCATCAGCTTTAGATGAGTTAAACATAGATCCAATAGATAGACCTGACTTAGACATAGAAGAAATAAGCAAAGACAACGGATTAGTAATGGTTGTTAATGTAGAAGTTAAGCCAGAGTTTGAACTTGGATCATATAAAGGTATAGAAATAGCAAAACCTGACTATACTGTAAATGAAGATGAAGTAACTTTAAGATTAGATGAAATGAGAAACAAAGCTTCAAGATTAGTAGATGTTGAAGGTAGAGCTATAGAAAATGGAGATAATACTGTTATAGACTTCGAAGGATTCGTAGATGGTGTTGCTTTTGAAGGTGGAAAAGGAGAAGACTATAGCTTAGTTATAGGATCAAACACATTCATACCAGGATTCGAAGAGCAATTAATAGGTAAAAACAAAGGTGAAGAAGTTGAAGTAAATGTTGAGTTCCCAGCTGAGTACCATGCTGAAAACTTAGCAGGAAAGCCAGCTACTTTCAAAGTTGTTGTAAAGAATGTACAAAGCAAAGAATTACCAGAGTTAAATGATGAATTCGCAGCTGATACAACAGAATTCAATACATTAGAAGAATTAAAGAGTGATTTAAAATCTAAAGTAGAAGAAGAAGCTAAAAATAGAGCAGATGCTGAAATGAGAAATTCTTTAGTTGAAAAAATATCTGAAGGTACAGAAGTAGAAGTTCCAAATGCAATGGTTGAAACTCAAATAGATAACATGTTAATGGAACTTAACTACCAATTACAATACCAAGGATTACAATTAGAGCAATTATTACAAATGACAGGAAGATCAATAGAAGATTTAAGAAATGAAAAAAGAGAAGAAGCTACAAAGTTAGTTAAATCATCTTTAATATTAGAAGCTATAGCTAAAGCTGAAAATGTAGAAGTTTCTGAAGCTGATGTTGATGCTGAAGTAGAAAAAATGGCTAAAATGTACAACATGGAAGTTGAAAAAATAAAATCAGTAATGAGACCAACTGACTTAGAAGATATAAAAGGTCAATTAAAAATAAGAAAAACAATAGATTTATTAGTTGATAGTGCTAAATTAGTTTAATCATTATAGGTATATTTCATACAGTAGCTGTTACAGCTACTGTATATTGTATATATAGATAATTATGATAGGGGGTATAATCCATGGCATTAGTACCTGTAGTAGTAGAACAAACAGGAAGAGGAGAAAGATCTTACGATATATATTCAAAACTTCTAAAAGATAGAATAATATTTTTGGGTGATGAAGTAAATGATGCTACAGCAGGCCTTGTAGTAGCTCAGTTATTATTCCTAGAGGCAGAAGACCCAGATAAAGATATACATTTATATATAAACTCTCCAGGAGGAAGTATAACTGCTGGTATGGCAATATATGATACTATGCAATATATAAAACCAGATGTATCAACTATATGTATAGGAATGGCTGCATCTATGGGAGCATTCTTATTAGCAGCAGGAGAAAAAGGAAAAAGATATGCACTTCCAAATAGTGAAATAATGATACACCAACCACTAGGAGGAACAAGAGGGCAAGCTACAGACATAGAAATACACGCAAATAGAATAGTAAAAATGAAAGAAAAGTTAAATTCTATATTAGCTGAAAGAACAGGTCAGCCTATAGAAAAATTAAAAATGGATACTGAACGTGATAACTTCATGAGTGCTGAAGAAGCTAAACAATACGGCTTAATAGATGAAGTAATTACTAAAAGACCGTAGATAAGAGAGGTGTTAATATGTCAAAATATGAAGATAAGAGACAATTAAAATGTTCATTCTGCGGTAAAAACCAAGAACAAGTGAGAAGACTTATTGCAGGTCCAAATGTTTATATATGCGATGAATGTGTTGAATTATGTGATGAAATAATTCAAGAAGAAGTTGAAGAAACAACAGAAGAGGAAACTGTAAATTTACCGAAACCAAAAGAAATGATGAACACTCTTAATGATTATGTAATAGGACAAGAAAAAGCTAAAAAAGCTTTATCGGTAGCTGTTTACAATCATTATAAAAGAATCTATGGAAAAAACAAAGGAACTAATAAAGATGTTGAGATACAAAAAAGTAACATACTTTTATTAGGGCCTACTGGATCAGGAAAAACGCTTCTTGCTCAAACACTAGCTAAAACTTTAAATGTTCCATTTGCAATGGCAGATGCAACATCACTAACTGAAGCTGGATATGTTGGAGAAGATGTTGAAAATATATTATTAAAGCTTATACAAGCAGCAGACTTTGATATAGAGAAAGCTGAAAGAGGTATAATATATATAGATGAGATAGATAAGATAGCTAGAAAATCAGAAAATCCATCTATAACTAGAGATGTTAGTGGAGAAGGTGTTCAACAGGCCCTACTAAAAATCTTAGAAGGAACTGTAGCTAATGTTCCACCACAAGGTGGAAGAAAGCATCCACACCAAGAGTTCTTAAAGCTAGATACTACTAATATACTATTTATATTAGGAGGAGCCTTTGATGGAATAGAAAGAATAATTCAAAAAAGAGGCGGCGAAAAAACACTAGGATTTGGAGCTAAGATAGAAAGTAAAAAAGATATGGACCTTGGAAAAATTTATGCACAAGTTCAAACAGAAGACTTACTTAAATTTGGTATAATACCAGAATTTATAGGTAGAATTCCTGTAGTTGCAACTTTAGAATTATTAGATGAAGATGCACTAGTAAGTATACTAAAAGAGCCTAAGAACTCTTTAGTAAAACAATTCCAAAAACTATTTGAATTAGATGGAGTTGATCTTGAATTTGAAGATGCTGCACTTAGAGCAATAGCTAAAAAAGCTATTGAAAGAAATACGGGTGCAAGAGGTCTAAGAAGTATTGTTGAAAATATAATGATGGATATAATGTATGAAATACCATCTAGAGATGATATAAAGAAAATAATACTGACAGAAGAGTCTGTTAAACAAGATTCTGATCCAGTTATTGTTTTGAAAGATGAAGAAGAAAGTGCATAAAAAAAGGAGCTAATTAAGCTCCTTTTTATTTTAAAAAAAAGATAGTAAAATACCTATGCATCCATATATAAACACGATGGCTATTGAGCCGACTTTTTTTGTGTATAATAAGTAAAATGCTGATATAAAAGCTATAATATCATAAAGACCCCAAGTTATTCCTGTAGCAGACGAGAATACTGCCGATAATATAAAACCTAAGGTTATTGGACGTAAAACAGAAAGAATTTTTTCAACTTTTTCATTATCTTTAAATTTATCAAATAGGCTTGCAATTATTGTAAGGCCTATTACTGAAAATAATACAACACCAATACTTGAAGCTAAAGATCCCCAAAAGCCACCTACTTTAAATCCTATAAAGGTAGCACTATTTATAGCGATAGGACCTGGAGTAGATTGGGATAATGCCAATAAATCTAAAAATTCTTTGTTTGTAATAAAGTGGTATTTATCTATAAATTCTTGTTGAATAAATGGAAGCATAGCATAGCCTCCACCAAAACTAAAACTACCTATTTTAAAGAATATTAGGAATAACATTAAGACTTTTGACATAGAGCGTAAACACCTCCTAATATTATTAAATATATTGGGCTTATATTAAATACACCTACACAAAAGAATGATATAATTAAAAATGATATATTTTTCTTAGATTTGGGTAATTTATTAAACATATTTACAAATGAGTAAAGTATTAAAGCTATAACGACTGGATTTACTCCAGAAAAGAACCCATTTAAAATATCTGAGCTTTGGTTGTTGAAATAAAAATATGATAATACTGATACTATACAAAATGATGGAAGTATTGAACCTAATGTACAAACTAATACACCTGGAATTTTATAAAGACTATAACCCAATAAAATAGAGATGTTTGCGCCTAGTACACCTGGATAGCTTTGGGCGATAGATAGATAGTCAATAAACTCTTGTTGAGTTAATAGATTTTGCTTTGTGACAAGCTCATCTTCTATCAAAGGAACCATAGCATAACCACCACCAAAGGTAAATGCACCTATTTTTAAAAATGTTAAGAAAAGTTTAAACATAAAATCCTCCGCATTAAAATTGGTATATAAGTAATATTATTATAACATAATAGTAATAAATGGATCGAAATGATTAAGAAATAGCTAATGTTGTTGAAAATTCGATTATGTAAATATATAATAAATAAAGTGACGCAATCTAGCATTTGGAAGGAGTGATGTTAGCATGGATAAAAATTATACTATAATAGAACGTGAATTACCGTTAATCCCCCTAAGAGGATTGGCTATATTCCCATATATGATACTAAGCTTTGATGTAGGGAGAGAAATTTCTTTAAAGGCATTAGATGAGGCAATGGCTGATGATGAAATGATATTCTTAACAGCTCAAAAAGACTCATCGATAGATATGCCTACAGAAGATGACTATTATCATACTGGGACTATATGTAAAATAAAGCAACTGGTAAAATTACCAGGAGAAGGGGTTAGAGTACTAGTTGAAGGTATATCTAGAGGAATTATAAAAGAATTTGTGCAAGACGAGCCATATATAAAAGTTGCTGTAGAAGAGGCTGTTTATGACGTTGAAAGCATAAATGAAGACAAAGAGGTACAAGCAACTGTTAGAAATGTATTTGATGCTTTTGAGGAGTATATAAATATAAGTAATAGAGTATCACCAGAAATTCTTATAAATCTAGCTGAAATGGATAATGAGAATAGATTCGTAGATACGATAGCTGCAAATATGTTCTTAAAGCCAGATCAAAAACAAGCAATATTAGATGAATTTGATATTCAAGCTAGACTAGAATTAATTCTAAGAACATTATTAGAAGAAATTGAGTTATTAAAAATAGAGAAGAAAATAGCTTTAAAAGTAAAGAAAAGTATGAACAAAGTTCAAAAAGAATATTATCTTAGAGAACAGTTAAAAGCTATACAAAAAGAATTAGGAGAAGATGAAGATATAGATTCTGAAACAGATGAATATAGAAAAAAACTTCATAAGATGAAAGCTTCTAAAGAAACTAAAGAAAAGATATCAAAAGAAATAGATAAGTTCTCTAAAATTTCTCCTATGGCTCCTGATTTAGCTGTAAGTAGAACTTACTTAGATACTATATTCTCATTACCTTGGAATAAAGAAACTAAAGATAAGTTAGATATAAAAAGAGCTGAAGAAATATTAAATGAAGAACACTATGGTTTAGATAAAGTAAAAGAAAGAATAATAGAATATTTAGCAATTAGACAATTATCAAAGAGTCTAAAAGGGCCTATACTATGTTTAGTTGGACCTCCAGGTGTTGGGAAAACATCTATAGCTAAATCTATAGCGAATTCACTAGATAGAAAATTTGTTAGGATTTCTTTAGGTGGAGTTAGGGATGAAGCCGAAATAAGAGGACATAGAAGAACTTATGTAGGAGCTCTTCCAGGAAGAATAGTTAATGGATTAAAAGAAGCAAAAACTAAAAATCCTGTATTCTTATTAGATGAAATAGACAAGATGTCATCAGACTTTAAAGGAGATCCAGCAGCAGCTATGCTAGAGGTTTTAGATCCAGAGCAAAACAAAGATTTTGTGGATCACTACTTAGAAGTTCCTTTTGATTTATCTAAAATACTATTTGTTACAACTGCAAATACATTAAGTACTATACCAAGACCATTACTTGATAGAATGGAAATAATAGAAATATCAGGTTATATTGAAGAAGAAAAATTAAATATAGCTAAAAAATATTTATTACCAAAACAAATAAAAGAACATGCTTTAAAAGAAGAGTTTATAAAAATAGATGATGAAACTATGCTTGAAATAATAAGTAGCTATACAAGAGAAGCAGGAGTTAGAGGTTTAGAGAGAACTCTTGGAACGATATGTAGAAAAGCTGCTAGAAAATATGTAGAAGATGAATCTATAGAAGAGATAGTAGTAAACAAAGATAATTTAGAAGACTACTTAGGAAAACAAAAAGTAAGACATCAAGTTGCAGGTAAAGAGCCAGAGGTTGGAGTTGTTACAGGACTAGCATGGACAGCTGTTGGAGGAGAAACTCTAACAACAGAAGTAAATGTGTTAAAAGGAAAAGGTCAAATAGTTTTAACAGGAAAACTAGGAGATGTAATGAAGGAATCTGCTCAAACTGGTATATCTTATATAAGATCTATAGCAGACAGATTTGATATAAATCCAAACTTCTATAAAGAAAATGATATACACATACATTTACCAGAAGGAGCGGTACCTAAGGATGGACCGTCTGCAGGTATAACTATGGCTCTAGGCGTTATATCAGCATTAACTAACATACCAGTTAGAAATAATGTTGCTATGACAGGAGAGATAACTTTAAGAGGTAGAGTCCTAGCTGTTGGAGGAGTTAAAGAAAAACTTCTTGCAGCACATAGAGCAGGTATAACTAAAGTTTTATTACCGCAAGAATGTGAAGCAGACTTAGATGAAATACCTCAAAAGGTAAAAGATGAAATGGAATTTGTTTTAGTAAGCCATATGGACGAAGTATTAGAACATGCATTATTAAGGAACGGTGAAAAAAATGAAAATTAGAAGTGCTGAAATTACAATGAGCGCAGTTAACAAAAGTCAATATCCAGCAGAAGGTATACCAGAAATTGCATTAGTTGGAAGATCTAATGTTGGAAAATCATCAACAGTAAATACTTTATTAAATAGAAGAAATTTTGCAAGAACAAGTCAAACACCAGGAAAGACTAGAACTATAAATTTCTACCTAATAAATGAAGAGTTTTACTTTGTAGACTTACCAGGATACGGATATGCAAAGCTATCTAAATCTGAAAAAGAAAAATGGGGAGTTATAATGGAAAGATATTTACAAGAAAGAGAAGAGCTATGTGCTATTTGCCTACTTGTAGATATAAGACATGAACCTTCAAATGAAGATAAGATGATGTATGATTGGATAAAACACTTTGGATATGATTGTGTAATAGTTGCAACTAAAGCAGATAAAATATCTAGAGGACAATATCAAAAACATTTTAATATAATTAGAAAAAAATTAGAGCTATCAAAAGAAGATAAAATCTTCCCTATATCTGCACTTAAGAAAACTGGTGTTGAAGATTTATGGGAAGAGGTTATAAAGCAATATACACAAAAAGGCTATGAAATAAGAGTTGATTAATTTAAAGCAACTAAACTCATTGAGTTTAGTTGCTTTTTTATATTTAAAAAATTTTTTTTAGTATTTTACTAAGTTCTGGCTAAGCATGATGACTGCTACATACAGACATTTAAATGGAATGTATTTTTATGTTAATAAATTTTTGGACAAACACAAATAATATAGAAGTTTAATAATTTAATAAAGGCAATAAATTTTTATTTGGAGGGAAGTTTACAATGGATGGTAAAGTAAGAAAAATGTTTCCAGGTGGAAATACATCAAAAGGATTTAAATCATTTTTTGATTATGCAATTCCCAAAGATGTAAACAGAATCTTTTGTATGAAGGGAGGACCTGGAGTAGGGAAATCATCATTAATGAAAAAAGTTGCACAAGATATGATTTCTAAAGGATACGATGTAGACTTATACCCATGTTCTTCTGATCCAGATTCATTAGATGTTATAGTTATAAAAAAATTAGGTGTTGTTATGCTAGATGCAACAGCTCCTCATATTGTAGATCCTAAAAATCCAGGAGCTATAGATGAAATTTTAGATTTAGGAAGATATTGGGATAGAAAAGCTATTGAATTGAATAAAAAAGACTCGATTGAGTGCAATAAAGAGGTAAGTAGATTCTTCCAAGTTGGATTTAAATATTTTGAGGCAGCGGCTCCTATAGCTTATGAAATACAATCTAAAAATGTAGATTGTATGGACTTTGGAAAAGTAAACTTGTTAACTTCAAATTTACTGCAATTAATATTTGAAAATGTAATTCCTAATGGTGAGTATAAAGAACAAATACATTTATTTGGAAGTGCATTATCTCCTTTAGGTCATGTAGAATATACAGATACGATTCTGAAAGATGTAAATAAAATTTACTACCTAGAAGGAGATTTAGGTACGGGGAAATCAACTTTACTAAATAAAGTTGCAAATAAAGCTACAGAAAATGGTTTAGAGGTAGAAATATTCCATGCTCCACTATTACCAGAAAAAATAGAAACTATTTTAATTAAAGATTTAGACTTAGCTATAACAACTAGCAAATTATTTAAAGATAAAAACTTAGAAACTTTCGATTTAAATAGTTATATGGATACTAAAAAACATGACAAGTATGAAGATGAGCTAAGTTATAGTAACAAAGCTTTAAATGACTTGGTTGAATATGGATTGTTAAATATTAAAAAAGCAAAACAACAACATGACTTATTAGAAGAGTACTATGTTCCTAATATGAATTTCTCAGAAGTAAATAAATTAAAAGACATAATAATAGATAGAATTTTAGAATATAAATAAAATAAAAAGAGAGCCTTATTAGGCTCTTTTTTTATTCAACGTTATATAAAGTAATTCGAAGAATTAGTTACTTAAGTTAATTATTTATATAATTTGATTCATATAAATAGAAGTATTTAAATGTATGAATAAATACTATATGTTAATAATTGTAGGTAAAGTTAGTATATAGAC
>NZ_LBBT01000093.1 GCF_001006285.1 Paraclostridium benzoelyticum | reverse complement strand
TTATATATATCAATTAGTAGTTATAATTATAATAATAGCTATATTTGCTCTGAATATATTAAATAGATTGTGTATATAATCTATTAGATTACCTTTTAGGATGTGATACTTATGAGTGATGTGTTAAAAGAAAACAAACTAAACTTATTTAATAATTTATTCAAACTTTTATTTCTTATGTTTTGGGTTATGTTTTGGTTTATAGGAATAATCCTTACAGATTATAAATTTAATAAAATAGCA
>NZ_LBBT01000092.1 GCF_001006285.1 Paraclostridium benzoelyticum | reverse complement strand
AAATCTGAATAAATATTATATAACTACTCTTTTATTAAGTGCTACCATAATTTTATGGTAGTATTTTTTTTAACTAAATGTATACATAATTTTATTTAAAAATAGAGCATAATAATAATTATATTAAAAAATATATATTTTAACATAATTTCAAATAACTTTTCAAATCATTAATTAGCAAACTAGATTTTGTTGTAAATGGATGATACAATGTTTAAGGTTATTAGTGCAATAAGGAAGTGAATTAAATGAAAAAGAAATTATTATTCTTAATAATTGTTTTTGGATCTATCGTTGTATTTGGGAATAGGGTTTACAGTAAATCAGATCAATTATCTACAACTGAGAAAGTAAGTGATTTTAAGTACATGTATAATACAATAGAGGAGGGGTATCCATACTTAGACGTAAATACTAGGCGTACTGGAAAGGATTGGTTATCTAACAAGTATACATATATAAATAGAATTAAAGATACTAAGAATGATGATGAGTTTGTAGATGAAATGTCGGATATATTATCAGAATTAGGAAATAAGCATACTGAGGTAATAAATAATAAAAAAAGATATGAAATGTTTAAAAAATCATATTCGAAAAATGATTTATATGATTTTCTTAATGATAAAAAAGTTATAGAAAGATATGATAATATAAAATCTGAAATTAACATTTGTGATGGCAATTTTTTAAAAAAAGAGTTGATTTTAAAAGATGCAGTAAATGGTAGTGTTGGTTATATGTATTTACCATCTATGGCTCCTCAAAAGGGTTCTATAAAAAATGATTTAAATATGGTTGGAGATTATATTAAAACACTAGACAATTACAAGGCTTTAATTATAGATATAAGAGGAAATAAAGGTGGAAGTGATGCATATTGGCAAGGAATTGTCTCTGAACTTATAAATGATGATATTAAAATAAATGGATATAGAATTTATAGAAGTAAAAGTGAGTTAATAAAAAATTATACTGATTCAAGGAAAATAAATTTAAATTCTACTGAAAAATTACCTCATAGCATAAGAAAAAATGCTCCAAAAGAAGTTTATAATAAGTTTAATGGATTTGAAAATACATCTTATACAATAAAATCTAGTGATAATTTAAACTTTAAAGGAAATATTTATTTACTTACAGATAGAAAGGTATATTCATCATCAGAATTTTTTGCTATGTTTTGTAAGGAATCTAAATTTGCAACTTTAATTGGAGAAATGACTGGAGGAGATGGAGGAGGATTAGATCCTGCTTTGTTTGAATTGAAAAATAGTGGCTTGATAGTTAGAATGGCTAGTGGAATGTACTTAAATAAAGACGGAATATGTGATGAGGAAGTTAAAACTACTCCTGATTTTAAGGTAAACAATTGTGAAAGAACTAAAAACTTAAAAGATGACAATTGCATAAATAAAGTTTTAGAACTAGAGCATATTGATTAGTTTTAAAAATCCATAAAAATTAAAAATATAAAGGGTATTTTATAATACTATAGAATATTTACTTTAGATTAGCTAAATACAAGTATTTTTAAATGAATTTTACTATTTAAACTAAAATTGTATTGATTTAAGCATAAAATTTT
>NZ_LBBT01000091.1 GCF_001006285.1 Paraclostridium benzoelyticum | reverse complement strand
CTTTAAATTGGGTTATAGTCTTAAATTTTCACGTATCCATTTCATATATAACTATAACCCAATTTAAAGTAAAATAATATCATAAATTTTTATATTTTTCTAGTGTATTTTCTAAAATCAATAAAAAAAAACTAACTACAAATGAGTTAGTTTAATCAAAATATCTACTAAATGTTTAATCTATTTATCTTAGGACTTACTATTCTAAATCATTTAAGAATTATTTGCAATATATTTTTTTAATTTCTATTTAAATTTTCAGTATATTTTTTCCAGCTTGACTCAATAATATATTTATATTGTAGTGGGAGGTGTTTTTTTGATTAAGTGTTTATCTACAAACTGCACTTTTAATAATAGCGGAGTATGCTCTGCGTCTGTAATTCATATAGAAGGATTCGATGCTGACATTACACCTGAGACTTACTGTAAAACATTTGTTGAAGCGGATAATTCTGCTAAAATGACAAGTTCCGTATGTGACATTGAAACTTCTTCTAAAAATATAATTTGTAGTGCTTCTAACTGTACATACAACTTTAATGGTGCTTGTAAGTCTTCAGATGTTCAAATCAACTCTTTAAATAATACTTGCGAAACATTTATAAAAAGATATTTTAATAGTAATTATGAATATTAATTAAAGGCACCTATAAAAGGTGCCTTTAATATTTGTGCACTAATTTGTCCCTAGTTTAATAATATATTATTAATCATTTTATATATTAGGGGTGAATTCAGTTGATAGAGTCGTTAATTTTAGTTTCTTCTTTATGTATAGATACTTTTGTAGCTAGTATAGCTTATGGGACCGATAGAATAAAAATCCCTTTTTATTCTAATTTAGTAATAAATTTAGTTTGTTCCTTATTTCTTGGTATAGCTTTAGCTCTAGGTGGATTTTTAAAAGATTTTTTATCTCCAAGTACCGCAAGTGTTTTAAGTTTCGCATTATTGTTATCACTTGGCTTTTTTAGACTATTTGAATCTTTTTTTAAAACCTATGTTAGAAAATTTTCTAGTTCAGGCGCACCTTTGACTTTTAAAGCATTTGACTTTAAATTTGTTTTAGAAATTTACGCCAATGAAACTAAGGCTGATTATGACAAATCCAAAACACTTACACTTAAAGAAGCTGTATATTTAGCTGTTGCTCTTTCATTAGATAGTTTAGCTGTTGGATTCGGTAGTAGTTTGGTATCAATAAATTATTTACAAGTTGTTATACTATCTTTTATTATAGGAACTTGCTGCCTTTTTATAGGAGTTCGTATAGGTAAAAAATTCATAGAGAAAGTAGATTTAAATCTTTCTTGGCTTTCTGGATTAATGCTTATTGTTTTAGCATTCATTCGTTTTATATAAAAAGAGAAGCATAGTGCTTCTCTTTTTATTTTTATGCAAAATCTATTTCATCAAAACTAAAATCTTCATCTTCATTAGCTTCTTCTAATTCTTTCTTTATCATATTTCCTTCATATACTTTAAAGAACGGATAATATATCACTATACTTATTAATACTAATGCACATACAAATATAACATTTCTAATATCCATAGACGATAAGTATGCCTGTGCAAAGAATGGTGTAAATGATGGATCTACTATATACCCACAAGTTATAAATCCTATCTTTTGTGCAAAATAAGTAAGTGATACTGATATAATAGGAGTTATTATAAATAGTATAGCAAGTATAGGATTAAATACTATAGGTCCTCCAAATATTATAGGTTCGTTTATTCCACATATACCAGGTATAACAGATAGTCTCCCTAATGATTTTAAGTGTGTAGATTTACTTTTAGCCATTAAAATAGCTAACCCCAATGTATTTCCTGCTCCACCTAATACATTCTTCTCTGAGGTTTTATTGTTATTTGAATGCATCATAAGTAACATTGATTAATTTTGTATTAAAGTAATATTAATATTTTTTTTAGTTTTTTTAAATATCTTTCAAGGGTTTAGAAAAAAGTTTTCAAATAAAAAACATTTTATTAAAAAAGTTCTTAATTTTAGTACTTTTTTATTTGTACTTTTAATCAAATTAATAAACTTTTGTATATATATTCATAAAATTATGACCATAATTTATAATATAGTTAGAATTAATAACCTTATTATGATATTATTAATAGGTTGTCTTAAATTAAATTAGCAATATTTTGAGAGGTAAATAATATGAATTTTAAAGAATTAGGAATTAATGATAATATGATAGAAAAATTAAAAATAATGGGAATAACTAATCCTACTCCTATTCAAGAGGAAAGTATTGGACTTATAAAATCTGGTAACGATGTAATCGCTGAAGCTCAAACAGGTACTGGTAAAACTTTAGCATTTTTACTACCTATATTAGAAAATATTTCACCTGAACTTGGACATGTCCAAGCTTTAATTGTTTCTCCAACTAGAGAACTTGCTATACAAATAACAAAAGAAGCAGAAAAACTTTGTGAGAATACGGATATAAATTTATTAGCAATGTATGGTGGAAAAGATATAGGTGCACAATTAAAAAAATTAAAAAAGAATATTCACTTAGTTATAGCTACTCCTGGTAGATTGTTAGACCATATAGAGAGAGAAACTATTGACCTTAGCAAATTAAAAGTAATAGTTTTAGATGAAGCAGATCAAATGCTATTTATGGGATTTAGAATTGAAGTTGAAACAATACTTAGACAAACTCCTAAAAAACGTCAAATGCTTTGCTTCTCTGCAACAATGGATTCTGCTGTTAAGAAATTAGCATATAAATATATGAATAATCCTGCTGTAGTTAGTGTTCAAAAGGAAGAGATAACGCTTACTAATATAAAACAAAATGTAGTTGAAACTACAGATAGAGGAAAGCAAGATGCTCTATGTTCTGTACTTGATTCAGATAATCCATTCATGGGAATAATTTTCTGTAGAACTAAGGCTAGAGTTGATAAGCTTGAAGAGGTCTTACACAGAAGAAAATACAACTGTGCTAAACTTCATAGTGATATAAAACAATCTCATAGAGAACGAATAATGAAATCATTTAGAAATGCAGACATACAATACCTAATAGCAACAGATGTTGCCTCAAGAGGATTAGATATAAGTGGTGTATCTCATGTATATAACTATGATATTCCTGAAAATGCTGAAACTTACATTCACAGAATAGGAAGAACCGGAAGAGCTGGTGAAGAAGGTTACACTTGTATGTTCGTTGACCCTAAAGATCACAACACACTAAAAGAAATAGAAGAAGCTATCGAAATGGAAATTCCAAGAAGAGAAGTATAAAAAAAGAAGTGCAAAAGCACTTCTTTTTTATTTTACACAACAAAAAATGGTTGATATTTAGTTTGCAGCGAAGTGGTCATTTAAAGCATCTTTTCTTATCCTTTATCTCATACCGTACAAGCGTAATTCTTCTTTATTTTACATATCAAAAAAGTGGTTAAGGTTTAGTTTGCAACGCCGAGGTCATTCAAAGCATCTTTTCAGCTTTATGACCCAAGTGCAAACTAAACCTTAACCACCACAAATTCACGTAAAATAAAAAAGATTACGCGGCTACGTCCTACTCTCCCAGGCAGCTTCCCACCAAGTACCATCGGCGCTAAAGAGCTTAACTTCTGTGTTCGGAATGGGAACAGGTGTATCCTCTTTGCTGTAATAACCGCATAATCTTTATTTAGAGTTAGTACTCTAAAAACTGAATAACATTAGTAAGATTAAATAATCTTGGTCAAGTCCTCGATCTATTAGTATCGGTAAGCTACATACATTGCTGCACTTACACCTCCGACCTATCAACCAGGTAGTCTTCCTGGGATCTTACCCTTACGGTGGGAAATCTTATCTTGAAGTTGGCTTCGCGCTTAGATGCT
>NZ_LBBT01000090.1 GCF_001006285.1 Paraclostridium benzoelyticum | reverse complement strand
CTATAAATTATTTACACTATATATCTATGTATAATTGTTTGAAAGATTTATTACAATAATAAATTAACATAAATAAAATAAAAATTTAAAAATATACATAGGTATCCATGTTTTAAAGTTTTTATTTTATAAAAAAGTAGGAGCATATTTGATGAGACAAAAGCTAAAAGAGCTAGAAGCTTATAGTGGAATAGCTATAATTTGCGTAGTGCTTATACATAGCAATGCATATAATCTTTTAAAGATACTGCATCTGAAAAGTTACATAGAAGGACCATTTTATATGAGATTGGTAGATAATTTAATACATGCATCAGTTCCAATGTTTATATTTATATCTGGTTATAAATTTGCACTTAATGATAAAAATAAAGTATATAAAAATTTAGTATCAAAAAAACTAAGATTTATTATAAAACCTTTTTTAGTTTTAAGTACTATATATATATTATTAAAATTTATGTTCAACACGAATGATGTGAACTTACACATAGTTCTAAATCAATTTTTAAATATCTTTAAAGGGTACAATATAGCATTTCAATTATGGTATGTACCCTTATATATTTTTATATCTATGACGTATCCGATTTTATATAGATGTATAGATAATGATTTATTTAGAGTAATAACAATAATAATAGTTATAATACTATGGTATAATTGGGCAGCCTTGACTGGGAATTTAGATACGAG
>NZ_LBBT01000089.1 GCF_001006285.1 Paraclostridium benzoelyticum | reverse complement strand
TTTAATTTTAATTTATTTTTTGAAAAATATCTACTAAATTTACAATTTATCTAGGAGGAAGAACAATGAAAATAGGATTTGATCACAAAAAGTATTTAGAAGAGCAGTCTAAATATATCTTAGAGAGAGTTAATAACTATGATAAGTTATACTTAGAGTTCGGTGGGAAGTTAATGTTTGATCTTCACGCTAAAAGAGTTTTACCAGGATTTGATGAAAATGCAAAAATAAAAGTATTACAAAACTTAAAAGATAAACTAGAAGTTGTAATATGTGTTTATGCAGGTGACATAGAAAGAAATAAAATAAGAGGAGACTTTGGTATCACTTATGATATGGAAGTTTTAAGATTAATAGATGATTTAAGAGCATATGAACTAGATGTTAACAGCGTTGTTATAACAAGATTTGAAGGACAACCTGCAACAACAGTTTTTATAAATAAATTAGAGCGTAGAGGTATAAAAGTATATAAACATGCTCCAACAAAAGGATACCCAAGTGATGTAGATACTATAGTTAGTGATGAAGGATATGGAGCTAACCCATATATAGAAACAACTAAGCCTATAGTAGTAGTAACAGCACCAGGTCCAAACAGTGGAAAATTAGGAACTTGTTTAAGTCAGTTATACCATGAAAATAAAAGAGGAAATGAAGTTGGATATTCTAAATTTGAAACATTCCCAGTGTGGAATGTTCCATTAAAACATCCTTTAAATATAGCATATGAAGCTGCAACAGTAGACTTAAAAGATGTTAATATGATAGACTCATTCCACCTTGAAAAATATGGACAAATGTCAGTTAACTATAATAGAGATTTAGAATTATTCCCTGTTTTAAAGAAAATAATAGAAAAAATAACAGGAAAAGAATCTGTTTACCAATCTCCAACAGATATGGGTGTTAACAGAGTAGGATATGGAATAGTGGATGATGAAGTAGTTCAAGAAGCTTCAAGACAAGAGATAATAAGAAGATACTTCAAAACAGCTTGTGAATATAAAAAAGGACAAGTTGATAAAGGTGCTTACGATAGAATTAAACTTATAATGGAAGAATTAAATTTAAAGCCAGAAGATAGAAAAGTTGTAATACCAGCTAGAGAATATAGTGCTAAATTAAAGGAAGTTTCAAATACTCCTAACGATATATGTCCAGTAGTTGCATTAGAACTTAATGATGGAACTATACTTACAGGAAAAGCTTCAGAAACTATGAATTCAACAGCTGCAGCAGTTTTAAATGCTATAAAACATTTTGCAAATATAAATGATGATATGCACTTAATATCACCTGTAGTTTTAGAACCAATTATAAACTTAAAAGCAAATACTTTAGGTAATAGAAATGTTGCTTTAAGTTGTGAAGAAATTTTAACAGCATTAAGTATATGTGCAGTTACAAATCCAACAGCTCAAGCAGCTATGGAAAAATTAAGTATGTTAAAGGGTGCTCAAGCACATTCAACTACTATGCTAAGTGTAAATGATGAACAAACATTTAGAAAATTAGGGGTAGATACAACTTCTGATGCAGAATATCCATCAGCTAATTTATATCAAAATTAATTACAGATATATAACCGTATTGTAAAATTACAATGCGGTTTTTTTATGAATATTTAAATAAGGAGGTACTTTAATGGACAGTGAAAGAAAAATAATTCATATAGATATGGATGCATTTTATGCATCTGTAGAGCAAAGAGATAATCCTAAGTTAAAGGGAAAACCAGTTATAGTTGGAGGAAGTCCAGAAGGAAGAGGAGTAGTTGCTACATGCTCATATGAAGCGCGAATATTTGGAATACATTCAGCTATGCCATCTAGTGTAGCTTATGTACGTTGTCCTCATGTAATTTTTGTACCTCCAAGATTTGAAGTATATCAAAAAATATCATATCAAATAAGGGAAATATTTAAAAGATATACCGACATAATAGAGCCTTTATCTTTAGATGAGGCTTATTTAGATGTAACTATAAATAAAAAAGGAATAAAATATGCAACTACAATTGCAAAACAAATAAAAGAAGATATAAAAAATGAAATAGGAATAACAGCATCTGCAGGTGTATCTTATAATAAATTTTTAGCCAAAATTGCATCAGATTATAAAAAACCTAATGGTCTTACAGTTATAACTCCAGATAAAGCTCAGGAATTTATAGATAATCTACCTATTAATAAATTTTTTGGAATTGGGAAGGTAACTTCTAAGACTTTAAAAATTATGGGGATAAAAAAAGGTTATGATCTAAGGAATATGAATTTAATTGAGCTAGAGCAGATATTTAAGAAAAAAGGATATGATATGTATAATTTTGCTCGAGGTATAGATCATAGACCAGTTCAAATTAGTAGGGAAAGGAAATCTGTAGGAGCAGAAAGTACTTTTATTTCTAATGTATACTTTGATTCTGATGAATTAAATGAACATATAAAAGATGTTGTAAAAGATGTATGCAAGAGATTAGAGTATACTAATAAATGTGGAAAGACTATAACTATTAAAATAAAATATGCAGACTTCAAGCAAGTTACAAAAAGAAGAACATTAGAATCTCCAATATATACATATGATGATATATTAAAAAACACAAATATTTTAATAGAGAAAGTAAAGAATAAAGAAAGGCAAATTAGATTAATTGGAGTAACTATGTCTAATTTAATAGATTGTAAAAAAGAAGAATATAATAATATATCATTGTTTGATAAACTGTAAAATAGGTATATATATATTTGAAAAATATTGAAAAATAGTAAATTCATTAACAAACTTAAATATTTTAAAGTTAAATATTTAAGTTTGTTAATGAATATGATATTATATAAAATAATAAATTTAAAAATGGAGGTTGATTATGGGGAAACAAACGACAGATTTAGGTAAAGGTAGTGTTGGAAAACTACTATTTCAATTAGCCTTACCTGCTATAATAGCTCAGTTAGTTAATGTTTTATACAATATAGTTGATAGAATTTTCATAGGTAGAATGCCTAATGGCGAGCTGGCAATGGCTGGTGTTGGAGTAGCATTTCCAATAATAATGATTGTATCAGCATTTAGTGCATTAGTAGGTATGGGGGGAGCTCCATTAGCTGCTATAAAAATGGGGGAAAAAGATAATGATGGCGCAGAAAAAATAATGACTAACAGTTTTTCTACACTAGTAATAATAGCAATTATATTAACTGTATCTCTTTTAATTTTTAAAGAAAATATACTTTGGGCTTTTGGAGCAAGTAAAGATACAATAGGGTATGCAAATGATTATATTGGTATATATCTTATAGGAACTTTATTTGTGCAAATTGGTTTAGGGCTAAATCCTTTTATAAACACTCAAGGTTTTGCTAAAACAGGTATGATAACAGTATTAATCGGAGCAATAATAAACATAGTACTGGATCCAATTTTAATATTTGGATTTAATATGGGTGTTAAAGGGGCAGCCTTAGCAACTATAAGTGCACAGTTTGTTTCTGCAGTATGGGTTTTATTATTCTTAGTCGGAAAGAAAAGTATTCTTAAGATAAGAAAGAAATATATAGTTCCAAATTTAAAAGTTATTGAACCTATTTTACTTTTAGGAATATCACCATTTATAATGCAAGCAACTGAAAGTTTAGTAATTATATCTATGAATAACAATCTTGCTAAATATGGTGGAGATTTAGCTATAGGTGCAATGACTATAATGAGTAGTGTTATGCAAATAATATTACTACCTATGATGGGATTAACTCAAGGGGCACAACCTATAATAAGTTTTAACTATGGAGCGGATAAGTTAGATAGAGTTAGAAAAACATTTAAACTATTATTAGTAAGCTGTTTAGTTTACACAACTATAATGTGGGGAGCTATAATGATATTCCCACAAGTATTTGTATCTATATTTAATAGTAATCCTCAACTTGTAGAAATAACTGTATGGAGTATGAGAATTTACTTTGCGGGAATACTATTATTTGGAGCACAAATTGCTTGTCAGCAAACATTCCTTGCTTTAGGTCAAGCAAAAATATCTATGATATTAGCTTTACTTAGAAAGATAATATTATTGATACCATTGATATTTATATTACCAATATTCTTTGAAAATAAATTACAAGGTGTATTAACAGCAGAGCCAGTTGCAGATATAACTGCAGCAATTGTAACAATAATATGCTTTAGTGTATTTTACAAAAAAACTTTATCTATAGATCATTCAATACAACCAACAGTAGAAATTGCTAAAACTAAAGATGAGTAATTTAAAAAGCTATGGTAAATAAAATTTACCATAGCTTTAAATTTATATAAATTTATTATATACATATAACTAAAGGGTATATAATAATAAGAGATAGTTAAAACATAGGAGGATTAAATATGAATGCAATTATAGATTTACACTGCCATACTATTGCAAGTGGACATGCATATAGCACACTTAAAGAAAACATAGATGAAGCCAAATTAAAAGGGCTAAAGTATGTAGGTGTATCAGACCATGCTCCTAATATGCCTGGAAGTACACATCCTTTTTATTTTGGGAATTTAGGTGTTATAAAAGAAGAAATAAATGGAGTTAAAGTGTTAAAAGGAATAGAAGCTAATATAATGGATTTTGATGGTAATATAGATATTCCAAGTGATGTAGTTGGAATATTAGACTATGTTATTGCTAGCTTCCATCCACCATGCATAAATCCTGGAAACATACATGAAAATACAAAAGCAATATTAAATGTAATGGAAAATAAAGAGGTGAAAATAATAGGACATTTAGATGATAGTAGATATCCTGTTGATTATGAAAAAGTTGTATTAAAAGCGAAGGAAAATAATACTTTACTAGAGATAAACAACTCTTCATTAAGAACTAATAGCTTTAGAGTTGGAGCAATAGAAAATGCTAAAGTTTTATTAAATCTTTGCAAAAAACATGATGTTAAGGTTATTTTAGGTAGTGACGCACATATATACTATCAGGTTGGTAATTTTGAAAATTGTACAAAAATACTAGAAGAAGTAAATTTCCCAGGAAATTTAGTGGTGAATTTTAACGAAGAATATATAAAAGAATATTTTTTTGGAAAGTAAAAACAATTAATAATATCAAATAATATATCGTTAGTGATATAATAGTATATGATTAAATACAAAAATTATATAAACGTTTACATAGGAAGGGATGAAGTTTAATGGAGAACAATCAAACTATGCAAGAACTTTTAGAGCAACAAGAAAAAGAAATGAGTAGTATAAAAATAGGTCAGACAGTAAGCGGAAAAATAACTAAAGTATTATATGATGAATTACATTTAGAATTAAATTATGGATTTGAAGGAATTATATCTATATCTGAACTTATATTAGCTAAAGATGAAACAATAGAAGATAAGTATAGTGTTGGACAAGAAATAAGTGGAGAAATAACTAAGATAAATCGTAAAGATGGAACAATGTATTTATCAGCTAAAAAGGCTGTTATTGAATCTACTAGAAAAGAGCTAAAAGAAGCTTTAGATAATCATACTATATTAACTGTTCATGTAGAAAGAAGCATTGAAAAAGGACTATTTGCAAGTTATAAAACAGAAACTGTATTTATACCGTTATCTCAAATAGATGTTACATTTGTAAACAATACAGCTGCATATGTAGGACGTGATTTAGAAGTTTACATGATAGAAATGGATTTAAGAAGAAATAGAATAGTTGCATCTCATAGAGAAGTTGCTCATGAAAGAGTAGAAGCTGAAAAAGCAGCTAAAAGAGCACAAATGAAAGCTGATAGAGAAGCTGAAAGAGCTAGAGTTAAACAAGCTAAAGAAGATTTATTTAACTCTCTTGAAGTAGGACAAAAAAGAGCTGGTAAAGTAAGTAAAATAATGAATTATGGAGCATTCATAGATTTAGGTGGAGTAGAAGGATTAGCACATATAAATGAATTAGCTTGGCATAGAGTAGAATCAGTTGAAGATGTAGTAAAAGAAGGTCAAGAAGTAGATGTATATGTTATAAAAATAGATAAAGAAAATAAAAAAGTAGGACTAGCTATAAAAGACATAAACAATGATCCATGGAATTCTGTAAGAGAAGAAATGCAAGTTGGAGATATTGTTAATGTTAAAGTTTTAAAACTAATAGAAAGAGGAGCTTTTGTAGAAGTTAAACTTGGTGTAGAAGCATTCTTACCAATATCTCAATTAAGCGAAGAGAGAGTTATGAAAGTATCTAATGTTGTTAATGTTGGAGATACAATAGATGTTATGATAATAGATATAAAAAATAAAGATAAGAGAATGGTTGTATCATTAAAAGAAGCTACAAAAGAACCTGAAGAAGATTACTCTGAATTTTTAGAAGTAGAAGAGTCATTAGGATCATTAGGAGATTTATTTAAAGATAAATTCAAAGATTTAAAATAAAATAGACGATAAAAATAGTATCTAGTATTAACTAGATACTATTTTTTACGCATAAAATAAAAGTACACATAAAAATACATACATTAACTTTCTATTGAATATAAAAAAATACTATGATATACTCAACTTGTAAAAATGAATAAAAGGCTAGGGGAGCTATGATTGGATAGTTGAGAAGTAAAGCCGTAACTTTCAGACCCTAAAAACCTGATCAAGGTAATTCTTGCGTAGGGAAGCTTAATATAGTTAATAAGCATTATTTTTGATGCATATGAAAGCGTTCTCTAAAAAGAGGGCGCTTTTTTATATTTAAGGAGGAATATATGAAGGTAAATGGGAAAGAGATTTATTTAAAACCTAATACTACAATTTTAAACTTATTAGAAGAACTAAAACTTAAAGTTGATAATGTTGTTGTAGAAGTTAATCTAGATATCATTGAAAATCATCAATATAGCTCATATATATTAAAGTCAGATGATATTGTAGAAGTTATAAGATTTGTAGGAGGGGGGTAAAGTGAAACTGTTTATAAATGAAACTTTAGAAACTTTAAATGAGAATGAAGTAAGTATTAATTTGATAAAAGACAGATTTAAAAAGAATGCAGATGTAGTTATATTAAATGGATATCCTATTTTAGAAAATAAACTTTTAAAAGATGGAGATAGAGTTACCTTAATAAAAAAAGGAGAAACTCCTACATTTGAGGAGCTAGAAAGTTTAATGGTATCAAGGCATACTCCAAATATCCATGCTAGTTTGAAAAAAGGTAAAGTCGTTGTTTTAGGACTTGGAGGTCTTGGTTCTAATATCGCTATATCACTTGCAAGAATAGGAGTAGGACATCTAATATTAGCAGACTTTGATGTAGTTGAACCATCTAACTTAAATAGGCAACAATACTTTATAAGTGATATAGGTAAGTACAAAACCGATGCAATTAAAAATCATATAAAAAATATAAATCCATTTATAAAAATAGATACTGTAAATAAAATTATAGATTCATCAAATATAAATGAATTTGAGGATGTAGATATTATAATGGAGGCATTTGATAGTCCTAAATACAAAGCTGAAATTGCAAGTTTTGTATTAAAGAATATGAAAAATAAATACCTTATTTCATCATCTGGAATGGCAGGTTTTTATGATTCTAACATAATAAAAACAAGAAAGATAAAAGATAAATTTTTTATATGTGGAGATGAAGTAAGTGAAGCAAAAGAAGGGGATGGACTTATGGCACCTAGAGTATCTATTTGTGCAAACCATATGGCCAATCTAGCTACAAAGATATTGATAGAATATATAAAATAGAGGGGGATAAAAATGGATAAATTAGTATTAGGAGGACATGAATTTAACAGCAGACTATTAATAGGAACGGGTAAATATGGCTCAAATGAGATTTTGCCAAAAGTTATAGAATCAAGTGAAAGTGAGATTATAACTGTAGCATTAAGAAGAGTTGATTTAGATAATAAAGATGAAAATATTATAAGTCATATTCCAAAAAAAATTACTATACTACCAAATACTTCAGGTGCAACAAATCATGTTGAAGCAGTTAGAATTGCTAGGATAGCTAGGAAAATGGGATGTGGAAATTTCATAAAAATAGAAGTGATAAGTGATTCTAAGTATTTATTACCAGACAACGAAGAAACTATAAAAGCTACTAAAATTTTGGCAGATGAAGGATTTATAGTATTACCGTATATGACACCAGATTTATATGCAGGAAAAAAACTTGTAGAAGCTGGAGCAGCAGCAGTTATGCCATTAGGAGCACCAATTGGATCTAATATGGGACTTAAGATGAAAGAAATGATAAAAATTATGATTGATGAAATAGATATACCTATAATCGTTGATGCAGGAATAGGGAAGCCTTCTCAAGCCATGGAAGCTATGGAAATGGGAGCAGCTGCAGTATTAGTAAATACTGCAATATCTAGTGCTCAAGATTCAGTAAAAATGGCAAATGCATTTAAACTAGCTGTCGAAGGTGGAAGAGAAGCATATCTAGCTAAGGTTGGGAGAGTTACAAATTATGCAAATGCATCATCACCTTTAACAGGATTTTTAAGCGAGGTAGGTGTTTAGGATTGAGTTTTTACAAAGTTGTAGATTCATATAAAGATTTTAATATAAATTCTTATTTGGAAAATGTAAGTGATGAAGATGTTTTAAGAAGTATACAAAAGGACAGTTTAGATGAATATGACTTATTAAATTTACTATCAAAAACAGCAACTAAGTATCTTGAACTAATGGCCCAAAAGGCAAATGAAATAACAAATAGATACTTTGGAAAAACTATACTTTTATATACACCTATGTACATTTCAAATTTTTGTGTAAATAAATGCGTATACTGTGGTTACAATATAGAGTCTGGTATAAAGAGAAAAAAACTAAATGTAGATGAGATATATAATGAAGGATTAGCTATATCTAAAGATGGATTTAAACATTTACTAATTTTAACAGGTGAAAGTAAAATTCATTCAGATGTAAAATATATAGGACATGCTGTTTCTGTTTTAAGTGATATATTTCCTTCTATAACAATAGAGGTTTATCCAATGGATGAGGACGAATATAGATACCTATATGAAAAAGGAGTTGAAGGTATCACTGTATATCAAGAAACATACAATGAAAAAATATATAAAAATGTTCACTTAAAAGGACCTAAATCTAATTATAAATATAGATTAGATGCTCCAGAGAGAGCTGCAAAATCTGGGATGAGAAGTATATCTATAGGAGCTTTATTAGGACTTAATGATTTTAGAGAAGAAACTTTTTTTACTTTAATGCATGGAAAATACATAAGAAATAAATATCCTCAAGTTGATGTGTCATACTCAATACCTAGAATAAGACCTTTTAAAGGGTGTTATGAAAATCTTATAGAAGTTAGTGATAAGGATTTAGTACAAGTTATGATGGTTATGAGATTGTTTGATAATCAAGGGGGAATAAATTTATCTACTAGAGAAAGTTTAAGTTTAAGAAAAAATTTAATTCCTCTTGGAGTTACAAAACTAAGTGCGGGAGTATCTACTAATGTTGGCGGACATTCATCAGATGGAGAGGGAACAGAACAATTTGAAATAAGTGATGAAAGTAGTGTATTACAAATAAAAAAAATGCTTAATGATATAGGGTACCAACAAATATTTAAAGACTGGGAAAGATTTCAATGTACCTTATAACTAACAGACATTTATGTAATGAGAAAAGATATTTAGAAGTATTAGAGGAATCATCTTTTAATGGTATTGAAAATATTATATTAAGAGAAAAAGATTTAAAGAATGATGAGTTAAAAAAACTGTATTTTAAAACTAGAGAACGTGTAAATAAAGAAACTAAAATTATAATAAATGGTAATTATGAAATTTTAAATTTAGTAGATGCTGATGGCATACACATGCCGTTTGATATGTTTAATAAATTAAAATATAAACTTGAATATAAAGAAAAGATTATAGGCGTATCTACACATAGTATAGAAGAGATTATCGAGGTGAAAAAATATTCAGTTTCGTATTTAATATTTTCACATATATATGAAACTAAGTGTAAATTAAATTTAAAGCCAAAAGGAATAAGTTTACTAAAGCAAGCTCAAAGTGAATTAAATGGATATGATATAAAGTTAATAGCACTAGGAGGTATTTTACCAAATAATGTGAAAGAAACTTTGAATTACTGTGATGATATCGCAGTTATGTCTAGTATTATGGAATCAGATAATGTAAAAGATACAATTAAAAGTTTTTTATAAATACGCTATCCTAAAACCATTGAATAAATGGGTATAGGATAGTCTTTTTACGTTTGAAATTTACATGCAATAGATAGAATGAAAGCACATTATGAACTAATTTTGAATACTATTAATGAAGAGTTAATATAAATATTTTTAAATTTGTTTTTTAGGGGGAAAATAAATGTATAGAAAAGAAGTCAATTATAGACCTATGTTTGATGGAGTAGATTTAACCATAAAACTAGGAGATGGAGCATATGCAACACCTATATGCTTTGACAATGGAGCGACAACACCTCCTTTTAAATGTGTAGACAGAGAAATTTTTAAACATATGCAAATGTATGGATCTATAGGTAGAGGTAAGGGGCCAAAATCAGAGTATTCAAACAGAGTTTATGAAAAATGTAGAGATTATGTTAAGGAATATTTTAACTTAAAAGATGATGATCGATATACTGTAATATTTACTAAAAATACAACCGAAGGAATAAACTTATTAGCAAATGCATTGATAAATAGCAAATATGATAAGGTTATTACTACAAGAATGGAACATCATGCTAATGATCTACCATGGAGGTACAATGCAAATGTTATTTATATAGATGTAGATGATCAAGGAAAATTAAAATTAGATGATATAGAAGAACAATTAATTAAAAATAGAGGAGAAGTTAAATTTATAAGTGTAACTGGAGCATCTAATGTAACAGGATACGTAAATCCAATACATCATATAGCAAAACTAGCACATAAGTATGGAGCCAAAATTATTGTTGACGCAGCGCAATTAGCTCCTCATAGAGAAATCAATATGAAAGGAACCGGAAATAATGACTCTATAGATTTTTTAGTATTATCTGCACATAAAATGTATGCACCATATGGAACTGGAGTAGTTGTTGGGCTGAAATCATATTTAGAAGATAAAGAACCATTTTTAAAAGGTGGAGGAGCTGTAGACTTAGTTTTTGATTATGATATTTATTGGAGTGAATTACCATCAAGATTTGAAGCGGGAACTCCTAACTATTTAGGCGTTGTAGCTTTGTACACAGCTATGAACAAATTAAAAGAAATTGGATTTGACAAAATTCAAGAACATGAAGAACTTTTAAAAAATAGGCTTATCAAAGGGCTTGAAGATATTGATAGAGTAGTACTTTATGGAGACTCAAATGACAAAGATAGATTAGGAGTTATAACTTTTAATGTAGACGGTATAAATTTTGATTCAGTAGCCGATAGATTATCTTATATTAGAGGAATTGCTGTAAGACAAGGAGCATTTTGTGCACACACTTATGTAAGAAGATTACTTGGGATAGGTGACCTAGAAGCTCAAAAACTATTAAATAGAGATTGTAAAGCAGCTGGTATGGTTAGAGCTAGTTTAGGGCTTTACAATACAACTGAAGAAGTTGATGAATTTTTAAATACTATGGAATTTATGATAAATAGATGCAGACACTTTGAAAATAATATATTTTAATTTATGTGAATAATATAAATCTTTGGTAGAAAACTAAGGATGAGGTGATAATTATGGATAAACATGATGAACTTATAAAAGAGTTAAATAAGTTTTTAAGAGGAATTCATATGGGAGCAGACACATTTAGAGTTTATCAAGATAAAGCTGAAAATAAAGAATTGAAAAGTGAACTTACAAAAAGTATGGTAATATTTAGAGAACAAGACCAAAAAGTAAGCTCATATATAAAGCAACTTGGTGGAGAGCCTGCAACTTCATTAGGTGTAGCTGGAGAGATGGCGAGTATATTTGAAAAATTAAAGGATATGTTTATAGATAATGATAAGGAATTAATTAAACATACTATAAATGCTATTGATATGGGAATAGAAGGTGGAAACAATTTATTGCATTCATACAAAGATGAACACTTAGATAAAAGTATATTCCAACATTTAAATGAAATGGTAAGTCAATATAAGGTTATAAAAAATAAATTTGAAATAATGTACAAATCACTTTAATAAAAAGCTTGATTATATTTTATATAATCAAGCTTTTGTTATTTAAAAAAATAATATAGCAAAAAAATTGATTAATAGATATTATTATAATGTATAGATGAATGTCAGAAAATTCTTTAAGAAAAGAGGTGTATATATGAAAGAAAGAATAAATTTAACAGAGGGGAAAATTACAGAAAAGCTAATAAAACTAGCACTTCCTATAATGGGAACATCTTTTATACAAATGGCGTATAACATGATAGATATGCTATGGGTAGGAAAAGCTGGAAGCAGTGCTGTGGCATCAGTAGGTACAGCAGGTTTTTTTCCGTGGCTAGGAATGGCACTTATAGCTATATCTAGAGTTGGAGGAGAAGTACAAGTAGCACAAAGTATGGGAAAAAATGATGTGGAAAGCACTAAAGCATATATAAAAGCAGCAATAGAAGTTAACATAATATTGGCTATTTTATATACTTTAACTTTGTTGATATTTAAAAATGAGTTAATTGGAGTTTTTAATATTGGGGATGTAGATGTTATAAGAATGTCTAAGGAGTATCTTGTCATAGTAGCTATAGGAATGATATTTTATTTTATAAACCCTGTATTTACTGCTATCTTCAATGGAATGGGTAATAGCAAAACTCCATTTAGAATAAATACCATAGGACTTATAACTAATATTATATTAGATCCAATGCTTATAATAGGTTTTGGACCGATACCTAAATTAGGAGTAGCAGGAGCTGCTATAGCTACAGTTTTTTCTCAAGTTATAGTTACAGTGTGTTTTATAGGATTGATTATAAAGAAAAATGATCAATATTTTAAAATTATGTTTTTTAAAAATATAAATTTTGAATATTATAAGGCTTTGGTTAAATTAGGTATGCCAGTAGCAATACAAAGTGGTATGTTTACTATATTTTCTATGGCACTTGGAGTGATTGTAGCATCATGGGGACCAGTAGCTATTGCAGCGCAAAAGGTTGGTGCTCAGATAGAGGCTATTTCTTGGATGACTGCAGATGGAATAGCTGTAGCGTTTAGTAGCTTTTCAGGTCAAAATTATGGAGCTAACAAATACGACCGAATAAATAAAGGATTTAAGATAACACTTATAATTGCTAGTTTGTTAGGAATATCAAATACATTAATTTTAATATTTGGAGGAAAATCTATATTTACTATATTTATAAATGAAAATGAAACCATAACTGAAGGTGCAAAATATTTAAAAATATTAGGTTATTCTCAGTTGTTTATGTGTGTAGAGATAATAACATCAGGAGCATTTAAGGGGATAGGAAGAACGTATATACCATCTATTTTGGTCACTGTATTAACGGGAGCTAGGGTTCCTCTAGCGTATTTTTTATCAAGTGCAGGAATTTTAGGCTTGAGCGGAGTTTGGTGGAGTATAACCATAACTAGTATAATAAAAGGAATACTTATGATAAGTATATATGTATATTTATTAAAATCGAATAAACTTTACAGAGAAAATAAACATGATATAAAAACTAAAACAATATTAAGATGATAAAGTTAAAAGTGCTAGTTAATACGATTAGCACTTTTTGTATATATTATGAACTTGTAGGCAGTTAAGTTAATATAATTTTTGATGGAAATAAAAAATCATACAAATACTAGCTAAGTTAATGGTATAATAGAAACTTAGGAAGAAAATTTGATTCGAGTTAATAAAAGTAGTTAATAATAAATATAAATGACATATAAGTAGGTGATTAAATGACAAATAAATTTTTACCAATATGCAAACAAGACATGGTAGATAGAGGATGGGAACAGGTAGACTTCGTATTAGTAACAGGAGATGCTTACGTAGACCATCATAGTTTTGGTACAGCTATAATATCTAGAGTTTTAGAAAACGCAGGATTTAAAGTTGGAATAATAGCACAACCAGATTGGAAAACAACAGAAGACTTTATGAAATTAGGAGAGCCTAGACTAGGATTTTTAGTTAACTCTGGAAATATGGACTCTATGGTAAATCATTACTCAGTAAGTAAAAAACATAGAGATAAAGATATGTATTCTCCAGGAGCTAAAATGGGGCTTAGACCGGATAGAGCTGTTATAGTTTACTGTAATAAAATAAGAGAAGCATATAAAGATGCGAAAATAATAATAGGTGGAATTGAAGCTAGTTTAAGAAGGTTTGCGCATTATGATTATTGGAGTGATAGAGTAAGAAAATCTATGCTTATAGATAGTCAAGCTGATTTGTTAGTTTACGGTATGAGTGAAAAACAAATCGTAGAAGTTGCAAATGCATTAAATGATGGTTTTGAACCAAAGTATATAAGACATGTAAATGGGACTTGTTATATAGCAGATAGTAAAGATGAAATATATGATGATTATGTAGAGATACCATCATTTAAAGATGTTTCTTCAAGTAAAGAAGAATATGCTAAAGCATTTAAAATTCAGTATGATGAACAAGATCCATATAGAGGTAAGGTTATAATACAAAGACATGGAGATAAGTATTTAGTTCAAAACAAGCCTGAAAAACCATTAAATAGAGAAGAACTAGATGCGGTTTATGCACTTCCTTATGCTAAGGATTATCATCCTATATATAAAGCTATGGGTGGAATACCAGCAATAGAAGAAGTTAAATTTGGAATCGTAAGTTCTAGAGGATGCTTTGGGAGTTGTTCTTTCTGTGCTATAACATTCCATCAAGGAAGAGCTGTACAAAGTAGAAGCCATGAATCTATATTAGATGAAGCTAAATATATAACTGAACTAGATGATTTTAAAGGATATATACACGATGTTGGTGGACCAACAGCAAACTTTAGAGATGCAGCTTGTAAAAAGCAAATAACTAAAGGTGCTTGTAAAAATAAACAATGTCTACACCCAGAACCATGCAAAAACTTAAAGGTTGATCACTCAGATTTCTTAGAACTTTTAAGAAAAGTAAGAAGTTTACCTAAAGTTAAAAAGGTGTTTGTACGTTCAGGAATAAGATATGACTATGTAATGGCAGATAAAAATGATAAGTTCTTTAAAGAACTTGTTGAACATCATGTAAGTGGACAATTAAAAGTTGCACCAGAGCATATAGCTGAAGAAGTTTTAGATCATATGCAAAAGCCAGCAGGTAACACTTATGATAAATTTAGAGATAAATTCTTTAGGTTAAGTGAAAAAGTTGGGAAAAAACAATATATTATACCGTATTTAATGTCTTCGCATCCAGGTTCTACTTTGAACTCAGCAATAGAATTAGCTGAATATTTAAGAGACACTAAATATCAACCAGAACAAGTTCAAGATTTTTATCCAACACCAGGAACTTTATCAACTACAATGTTCTATACAGGTATAGATCCGTTAACTATGAAACCTGTATATGTTCCAAAGTCTAAACATGAAAAAGCTATGCAAAGAGCATTGCTTCAATATAGAGCTCCAAGAAACTATGAATTAGTTCATGCAGCATTAGTTGAAGCTGGAAGAGAAGATTTAATAGGATTTGGTCCAAGATGTTTAATAAAACCTAGAGGTGAGCATCCTAGAAATTATAACAATAAAAGCAAAACTAAAAACTCTTCATCTAAATCTTCATCAAGAGGAAATAAAAAAGACGATAGTCGAGGAAAACGCGGAAATAAAGACTCTAGAGACAATAACTCTAGAAATAATAGAAATGAAAAAAACGAAAGAAACAGTAAAACTAATAAGATAAAAAGAAAGAAAAGATAAACATAAAAAAGCCCATTTTTTAAATGGGCTTTTTATTATAATTTAAATTGATGCAAATTGACATTTTTCGATAAAATATTTATAATAAAAGTTATGACAAAATTTAAAATGTAAGGATTTAGCAAGTCTTGTGCTTATTAAAATTTAGAATAATACTTGCTTTAAATATTTATAAATTATCCAAAATAAAATAGAAAAGGAGGAGAGATGTATGGGAAATAAGCTTACTATAAAAACTATAGTTGCTATAGGGATAGGGTCTGCAGTATTTATGATATTAGGACGTTTTGGATCTATACCAACGGGAATTCCAAATACTAATATAGAAACTGCATATGCATTTTTAGCATTAATGGCTCTTATGTATGGTCCACTTGCAGGATTTTTAATAGGTTTTATAGGGCACTGTTTAAAGGATTCTATATTTTATGGTTCACCATGGTTTAGTTGGGTTATAGCATCAGCTGTAGTTGGTTTAGTAATTGGTCTTATATATAAAAAAATTAATATAAGTGGCGGAGAGTTTAATAAAAAAGAAATAATAATTTTTAATATTACTCAGATAATAGCAAATGCCCTTGCATGGTTTGTAGTGGCTCCAACTCTAGATATATTTATTTATGCAGAACCTGCATCTAAAGTATATTTACAAGGTGTTTTAGGAGGAATAGGCAATATAATTACAGTAGCTGTTTTAGGAACTGCCATAATAAAAAGTTATGCTAAGACTAAGATACCAACGGGAAGTTTAGATAAAGAACTATAAAAGGAGATTCGTATGAAAAAGAAAATAATAGAATTTAAAGATTTTACTTTTAAATATAGAGTTCAAGCTAAACCTACATTAAAAAATATCAATCTTACAATTTATGAAGGAGAGAAGGTATTAGTAGTAGGTCCGTCAGGTTCTGGAAAAAGTACTTTAGCTCATTGTATAAATGGTCTTACACCTTTTTATTATCAAGGAAATAGTACGGGTAGCTTGAAAATAATGGGGAAAGAAACTAAAGATATGGGAATATTTGAAATATCTAAAACAGTAGGAACTGTACTTCAAGATCCCGATAGCCAATTTATAGGATTAACAGTTGCTGAGGATATAGCATTTAAGTTAGAAAATGACTGTACTTCTCAAAGTAAAATGAAATCTATGGTGCAAAAAGTTTCGAAATTAGTAGGAATAGATAAACAACTTGATTCAGCTCCTTATAGTTTATCAGGAGGGCAAAAGCAGAGAGTTACATTAGCAGGAGTTACTGTTGATGATGTAGATATATTGTTATTTGATGAACCTTTAGCTAGTTTAGACCCAGCTACAGGAAAAAGTGCAATAGAACTTATAGATAGAATAAAAAGTGAAACAAATAAAACAATTCTTATAATAGAGCACAGATTAGAAGATGTTCTTCATTGTGATGTTGATAGAATTATAGTTATGAGTGAAGGTGAAATAGTTGCAGATATGAATGCTGATGAGCTGATATCTTCAGATATTTTAATTGAAAACGGAATAAGAGAACCACTATATGTTACAGCTCTTAAATATGCAGGGGTAGATATAAATCCTGATATGAATCCTGGACATATAAATACTATAGATATAAACAAATGTAGAGATTGTTTAAAGAAATGGGATAGTAATAGTAATATACATGAAGAACAAATCAATGAAGATGTATTACTTGAATTAAAGAATGTATCATTTAAATATGAAAAAAATAAGCCTATATTAAAAGATATATCATTTAAAATAAATAAAGGTGAAATGGTTAGTATAGTAGGAAAAAATGGGGCAGGAAAATCTACTATATCTAAATTAGTATGTGGCTTTTATAAACCAACAAGTGGACAAATACTTTTAAATAATAGAGATATAATAGATGATTCTATAAAAGAGCGTGCGGAAAAAATAGGAATTGTAATGCAAAATCCTAATCAAATGATTTCTAAGACTATGATCTTTGATGAAGTTGCATTAGGGCTTAGATTTAGGGGTATTGATGAAGAAACAATAAAGGAAAAAGTATATGAAACATTAAAAGTTTGTGGATTATATGAGTATAGAAATTGGCCTATATCAGCACTTAGTTATGGACAGAAAAAACGTGTAACTATAGCTTCTATATTAGTTTTAAATCCAGAAATAATAATTTTAGATGAGCCTACAGCAGGGCAAGATTTTAAACATTATAATGAAATAATGGAATTTTTAGCAGATTTAAATAGAAAAGGTGTAACTATAATAATGATAACTCATGATATGCATTTAATGCTTGAATATACAAATAGAGCGATAGTTATAGCAGATGGTATTAAACTAGATGACGATACAGCAGCTAATGTTTTAACTAATAGTGAAGTTATAAATCATGCAAACCTAAAAGAAACATCTGTTTATGAGTTAGCTATAAAATGTGGGGTAAGTGACCCAAGAAAATTTGTAAATAAATTTATTGATTATGATAGGAGGATTAGAAGAGTATGAAAACAACAATGCTATCATATATAAAAGAAGATTCGCCTATCCATAATTTAACAGGTGCTACAAAATTAATATTTTTCATGGCTTGGTCAATAGCTTCTATGATAACTTACGATACTAGAGTTCTTGTAGGAATGTTAGTATTAAGTTTAATAATATTTAAAATATCAAAAGTTAAATTTAAAGATGTAGCTTTTGTTATATATTTCATTTTATTCTTTATGGTGTTAAATAATATTGCCATATTTATATTAGGACCGTATCAAGGTGTTGAAATATATGGAACAAGAACGGACTTAATTAAATTAATAGGACCATATACAGTAACAGCTGAGCAGTTATTTTATCAATTAAATTTTAATTTAAAAATATTTGCAACTATACCTATGGCATTACTATTTATAGTTACTACTGATCCGAGTGAATTTGCAGCATCATTAAATAAGCTTGGTATAAATTATAAAATTGCATATTCTGTTGCAATAGCTCTAAGATATATACCAGATATACAAAGAGATTATCATGATATATCATATGCACAACAAGCTAGAGGAATAGATATGTCTAAAAAAGAAAAGCTAGGAAAGCGTATAAAAAATATTTCATCTATACTTATGCCACTAATATTCTCAAGTTTAGAGAGAATAGAAGTTATAAGTTGTGCTATGGAACTTAGAGGGTTTGGAAATAAAAGAAAACGTACTTGGTATAATGCAAGAAAGTTTAGAACTAGTGATTATGTAGCAATATTATTAGCTATAGTAATATTATTTGGATCTTTATATATTACGTTTAAAAATGGAAATAGATTCTATAATCCATTTGTATAGTAAAAATAAGTTAATAAAATTACAATGAAATGTAAATACCCATAATAATTCCATATAGAATTATTATGGGTATTTTTAATATAAAAATAATTAATAATTATAAAGCTAAATTATATATAGCTAGAACATCTTCCCAATTAAGTTTCTTTAGTCCACCAATAAGAATTTCTTTTCCATCTTTAGAGTTAGTAGATTTTTTTGCCATTAATTCTAAATTAGACTCATTGATATTAAGTTCTTTTAAACTAGTAGGTAATTCAAGTTTTTTATAGAATGATTTTAATTTTTCAATTCCCTCATTTATAATCTCTTCTTGAGATTTAGATGTACTTTCAACACCCATAACATTTATAGCAAATTGCTCAAACATAGGTGGATTTTCTTTATATACATACTTCATCCAGGCAGGCGTTATGACAGAAAGTCCTGCTCCATGTGCAACATCATATATAGCGCTAAGCTCATGTTCTATTTTATGAGAAGCCCAATCTTGTTCTCTTCCTAAACCAAGTAAACCGTTATGAGCAATATTTCCAGATAAAGCTATTTCAGCCCAAGCATCATAGTTTTTATTATCATTTATAACAATTGATCCATTTTTCATTATAGTTTTTAATGTGCTTTCGCATAATCCATCAATTAAATCTGTATTAGACGTATTAGTAAAATAACGTTCCATTATATGACTCATCATATCACTAATTCCATTAGCAATTTGATTTTTTGGCAATGTGAAATAAAGTTCTGGATTAATGATGCTTAATAAAGGTCTAAGTAATTCGCAACCACAAGATAATTTTAGTTGTTTTTCTTCATTAGTAATAACTGTTCCAGTACTAGATTCACTTCCGGCTGCTGGTATAGTTAGAATAGTTGCAACTGGAATAGCTTCTTTAATTTCTATATCTTTGCAGTAGAAATCCCAAACATCTCCGTTGTAAGGGATGCCAATTGCTATAGCTTTAGCAGAATCTATTACACTTCCTCCACCTACAGCTAAGATAAAGTCTACTTTTTCTTTTCTGCATAGTTCAATTCCCTCGTTAACAAGAGATAAACGAGGATTTGGTTTTACTCCTCCGAGTTCAACAAAGTCTATTTGGTTTTCTAAAAGTGAATTTATTACATCTTCATATACTCCACTTTTTTTTATGCTTTGTCCACCAAAATGGAATAAAACTTTATTTGCATAAGGTTTTATTAACTTTCCTATATTTCTATGTTCATTTTTTCCAAAAATTATTCTAGTTCTATTTTGATAATCAAAGTTTAACAAACTCAATTCCTCCTAAATTTTTATACTTAATTTAAATCGTGTAGTTATTTAATAGAAGTTTCTTAAGCTAATATTAATACTTAGAGTTAACTCTAAGTCAATAGCTTTTGTTTTAAATATTGACAATTATTTTTATAAGAAGTAATGTATAGCTAAATAAATCATAGGAGGATGAAGAATGAATTATACAATTTCAGAGGTAGCTAAAAAATTTAATTTAACTCAGCATACAATTCGCTACTATGAAAAAGAAAATATAATTTCACCTCATAGAAATAAAAATGGTATACGTTATTTTACAGATGAAGATTTAGACCAAATTGAAATGGTGTGTTGCCTTAAAGCTACGGGAATGTCCATAAAAGATATAAAATCTTATTTTAAACTTTGTTCACAAGGAGATGAAACTTTAGAAGAGAGGTTAGAAATTTTTAATTCTCATAGGGAACACATATTAAAAGAGTTTGAGTTATTACAAAAAAACCTAGATAAAATTGATGATAAAATCAGTTGGTATAAAGGGTTTATGAAATCTAAGAGGTGTGATTGATAAGAAATATATGTTAAATTTAATATATAAGTTATTTTAGGGAGTGTGATTTTTTATGGCTAAAACAAAAGTAAAAACTAATGCAATGAGAATTTTAGATTCTAAAAAAGTAAAATATAATATGCTTTCATATGATGTTTCAGATGATCATGTGGATGGAGTATCTGTAGCGAATAAGATTGGAAGAGATGTAAGTGAAGTATATAAAACTTTGGTTACACAAGGAACTAGTAAAGAGTTATATGTATATGTGATACCTGTTAATGAAAATTTAGATTTAAAAAAGGCTGCAAAAGTAGCAGGAGAAAAAAAGGTAGAGATGATACATGTAAGTGATATAAACAAACTTACTGGATATATAAGAGGTGGATGTTCTCCTGTAGGAATGAAAAAACTATATAAAACTTTTATAAATGAAACAGGAAAAGATTTAGAAAATATTATAGTGAGTGCTGGTAAAATAGGATATCAAATAGAACTAAATCCATTCGACTTACAAAAAGTTATAAATAGTAAATTTGAAGATATAATATAAGTAAGTTAAAAAGAAAGTTGGGATTAAATGAATGTAGATTTTTTCAGGCAAGATGCAGTTACTTTATCAAAACAATTACTTGGAAAGTATTTAGTGAGAAAATATGATGATAAAGAAATTATAGTTAAAATAGTTGAAACTGAAGCTTATATGGGAATAACGGATAAGGCTGCTCATGTATATGGTGATAGAAGAACAGATAGAACAGCTCCATTATATGAAGATGGAGGAACTATATATGTTTATTTAATATACGGAATGTATTACTGTTTAAATATTTCTGCAAATATTAAAGATACACCGCAGTGCGTACTTATAAGAGCGGTAGAGCCTATTAAAGGAATTGATGATATTTCAATAAATAGATATGACAAAGTATATGAAGAGTTAACTACATATCAAAAGAAAAACATTACCAATGGACCAGGAAAATTATGCAAAGCTCTTAAAATTGAAAAAGATTTTAATTTTAAAAGTGTATTAGGTAATGAGCTGTTTGTAAAAGATTCTATTGATAATGGTAAGGAATCAAATTTTGAAATTATTGAAAGCAAACGTGTAAATATCGATTATGCTCAAGAAGCTAAAGATTATTTATGGAGATATTATATAAAAGATAATAAATATATATCTAAAAAATAGTTGTCTAAAATAATAGACAACTATTTTTGTGCTTAAGTAAATTGAGCTTAATAACTTAAGCAAGTAAATTTTTTAACTAAGTAAAACTATGCTTATGATAGGGATTGTAACTATAGATATTAGTGTAGTTAAAAATACAGCTTGAGATGCAAGTTGATCATTTGCATCATAACTCTTTGCCATGATTGCAGTATTTGATGCTGCAGGCATTGCAGATATAACTACAGGCACACCTAATAATAATGGATTTTTAATATATAAGCTTAATAGAAAATAAACAACAGATGGAACAACTAAAAGTCTTATAAAGGATACTATATATAATTTTTTATTTATAAAAGTTTCTTTAATAGGAGAACTAGCTAATAAGCTTCCTATAACAATCATTGATAAAGGTGTTGTTATACTTCCAAGCATATCTAAAGTATTAAATATTGGAAGTGGAAGTTTAATTCTTAAAAGGAATAATGAAAGTCCAGTTAAGACCCCTATAATTGGAGGACTTATAATAGATTTAATTGAAAATTTATATTCACTATTATGTTTATTTAACAAATAAGTTCCAACTGTAAATACGAAAAAATTAAAAGGCAGATTAAAAATTGCTGTAAAAAATATAGCTTCTTTACCTAAAACAGCTTCGATAACTGGATACCCCATGAACCCAACATTAGAGAATACAATTATATATTGATAAAGACCGCAATCTTTATCGCCTTTTATAAAAAATTTAAATAAAAAAGCTATCAATATAGTTGTAGAGTACATTAATATTGAAATTATTATTAAAGATATAATATCACCTAATAAACTAGGGTTAAATTCCATTTGCATAGCGCTAATTATCATAGATGGTAAAAACAACCCCATTATCAGTTTTGTAAGTCCAGATGTGGTATGTTTATCTATTAACCCCTTAAAGCTAGATATGTATCCAACTAAAATAAGCAAGAACAAAACAGTTATTTGAATAAATATATTATTAAAGTCCAATATATCACCCCCTATAATTATTATATAGAGGTTTAGAGGATAATGAATAAAGTTATTAAAAATAAATTGAAAATATTTAAATAAAATGTATATAATTCAAAAAATGGTAAATAATTAAAATATAAGAGATAATTAATCTCCCCCAAACTTTAAGATATCTCTTACAACCATAAAACTCATATATCCCCCATTAAAGCATATACTTTCGGACAGTATGTGCTTTTGTTTTTTTTGAATAAAATATAATATGAAGAAGGGATTAAACGAATTTTGTTATTGTTAAAATAATTAAAAAATGATAAAGTTTTATATATAGTCGAATATTAAACTTGAAAATGGGGGATAAGTTCGTGAGAATTATAAAGTCATCACAAATTACAGAAATTGTAAGAGATATGTGTATAAAAGCAAATATATACCTAGGGGAAGATGTTGTAGAATCTTTAAAAGAAAATAAAGAAAAAGAAAATAGCGAACTAGGAAAAAATATATTAAATATATTAATAAAAAATTGTGAAATTGCAAAAGAAAAACAAATGCCTATATGTCAAGATACTGGAATGGCTGTATTTTTTGTAAGTATCGGTCAAGATGTACACGTAGAAGGTAAAAATATAAGCGATGCAATAAATGAAGGTGTAAAGCAAGGTTATGAAGATGGCTTTTTAAGAAAATCAGTTGTAACTCCAATAAATAGAAAAAATACACAAGATAATACACCTGCAATAATTCATTACGATATAGTTGAGGGTGATAAAATAACTATAGAGTTTGCACCAAAGGGATTTGGTAGTGAAAATATGAGCAAGATGAAAATGTTAAAGCCATCTGATGGTATAAAAGGAATACAAAACTTTATTATAGATACTGTTAAAGAAGCTGGGCCAAATCCATGTCCACCTATAGTTGTTGGTGTTGGAATTGGAGGAACTATTGAAAAATGTGCACAGATAGCAAAAAAATCTTTATTAAGGGATATAGGAGCACATAATAAAGATGAAAATATAAAAAATTTAGAAATACAAATATTAAAAGAAATAAATAACCTAGGAATAGGGCCTCAAGGATTAGGTGGAAATACAACTGCGCTTGCAGTTAACATAGAGACATTTCCAACTCATATAGCTGGGCTTCCTGTAGTAGTAAATATAAACTGTCATGCGGCAAGACATAAAAAGGCTATAATATAAAGGGGGATAAAAATGAGAAAGATAACTCTTCCCATAGATAATGAAACAATAAAAGAGCTAAAGTGTGGAGAAATGGTAAGTATAAGTGGTGTAATTTATACAGCTAGAGACGCAGCGCATCAAAGAATGGTTAATTCTATAAAAGAAGGTGAAAAATTGCCTTTTAACGTAGAAGGGCAAGCTATATATTATGTAGGACCAACACCTCATAAATATGGAGAAGTAATAGGTGCTGCTGGACCTACGACAAGTTATAGAATGGATGACTTAACAGCTCCTTTATTAGATAGAGGATTAAAGTTAATGATAGGTAAAGGAAAGAGAAACGATATAGTTATCGATTCGATGAAAAAAAATGTATGTGCATATTTAGCTGCTATAGGTGGCGCAGGTGCATATATATCAAACTCTATTAAAAAGGCTGAAGTTATAGCTTATGATGATTTAGGAGCAGAAGCTGTAAGAAGATTAGAGGTTGAGGACTTATTTGCAGTAGTTGCAATCGATTGTTATGGCAATAACATTTATGAAATAAATAAATAACTATAAATCAAAATATGAAAGAGGTTAGGTTATGACTAAAAATTACTCAGAGTTAGCATTAGAAATGCATGAAAAGAATAAAGGGAAAATAACTATTTCTAGTAAAGTTAAAGTTGAAGATAAAGATGATTTATCTATTGCATATACTCCAGGAGTTGCAGCTCCGTGTTTGGAAATATCTAAAGATGAAGATTTAGTATATAAATATACATCAAAAGGAAATATGGTTGGTGTAGTTAGTGATGGAAGTGCTGTATTAGGTTTAGGTAATATAGGAGCTAGTGCATCAATACCAGTAATGGAAGGAAAAGCAATACTATTTAAGGAATTCGCAAATGTAGATGCATTTCCAATATGTTTAAAGACGAAGGATGTAGATGAAATAGTAAATACTGTAAAATTAATGGAACCTGTATTTGGAGGAATCAACTTAGAAGATATAAGTGCTCCAAGATGTTTTGAAATAGAAGAGAAATTAAAAAAAGAGTTAAACATACCAGTTTTTCATGATGATCAACATGGAACAGCTATAGTTTTATCTGCGGCTATAATAAATTCATTAAAATTAATAAATAAAAAAATAGAAGATCTAGAAATTGTTATAAATGGACCTGGAGCAGCTGGATTAGCAATAGCTAAAATGTTAATCAGCATGGGAGTTAAAAATATTGTGTTATGTGGATTAAATGGAGCTTTAGAAGAAGGTATGGATGATTTAAACTGGGCTCAAGAAGAAATGTTAAAGGTTACCAATATCCATAACGAAAAAGGATTATTAGCTGATGTAATAAAAAATAAAGATGTATTTATAGGAGTTTCAGGACCTAACTGTGTAACAAAAGAAATGGTAGCTACTATGAACGAGAAATCTATAATATTAGCAATGGCAAATCCAACTCCAGAGATAATGCCAGACCAAGCAAAAGCGGGTGGAGCTTACATAGTTGGAACAGGAAGAAGTGATTTTCCAAATCAAGTAAATAATGTGCTTGCATTCCCAGGTATATTCAGAGGGGCATTAGATGTAAGGGCTACTGAAATTAATGAAGAAATGAAAATAGCAGCAGCTAATGCAATTGCAAATTCTATAAAAATAGAAGACTTAAACCCTGATAATATATTACCTAAATCTTTTGATAGAGATGTAGCTAAAAATGTAGCAGAAGCTATAAAAGAAGCGGCGATAAAAACTGGCGTAGCTAGGATATAAAACTATTATATCAAAATAGATGAGACAAAAGGATGAATGTATAAGTGAAAGCTTATATATTCATCCTTTTATAATTAAATATATGTAGAGATGGAAAAAAAATTTAATATAGTCTATAATTGAATGTATAAATATTAAAAGTAAATATATATACAATTTAACTACAAAAGGGGAAGTAAATATGAATGAACCTATTTATAAACAAATAGAAAGTCACATTAAAAATTTAATACAGTCAAAGACTTTAAAGCAAGGAGAATTAATACCCTCTGAAAAACAATTAAGTGAAGAATTTAATGTAACAAGAATGACTGTTAGGTCGGCATTAAATAATTTAGTTAAAGATGGATATATAACTAGGCAAAGAGGTGTAGGTAGTATTGTTTTAGCGAATAAAGTGTATGATAATATATCTGCAGTAAGCGGTTTCACAGAAGAAATGGAAAATAAGGGGTACAAAGTTTCTAATATATTGGATGAGCTTAATGTTATTGAGGCTGATGAAGAGCTTATGAACAAATTAAATCTTACTGAAAAAGAAAATGTATGGGAAATTAAAAGAATACGTTTAGCTAATGATAAGAAAATATCATATATGGAGACGTATATGCCTGTAAAATTATTTCCAAATTTAAAAAAATCTCATTGTGAAGGATCTTTATATAACTATGTTGAAGAAGTTTGTGGATATAAGATAGCTATATCTGAACGAGAAGTAAGTTCAGTTTTAGCAAATGATGAGTTAGCTAATTTACTAGACTTAACAAAACCAGAAGCTTTATTATATATAAGTCAGGTTTGTAAATTACACAATAGTGATGTTTTTGAATACTCACATACCTATCATTATGGGTATACACTAACTTTAAGCGCTGTATCTGAATAGTCAGATGCAGTTTTTTTTATTGAGGAAAATTTAATAAAGTAAAATTTTTAAAAAAGGGAAAATGTTTTTTGTAAAAGACTTGAAATGTATATACGTTTAAAATATAATATATATAACAATAAAAAGAATATATAAACTTTATGAATCATAAGTTTATATAAACTATGTATTTATAAACATTTTTATTTAGCTAATAAGGATTTATGTGAGTTTCAAGAAAACGATTTCTAAAAATTAAAGGGAGGATTATTATGGGAGCGATAATGAAGTTTATGGATAAGTATATTATCCCAGTAGCTGGAAAGCTAGGAGCACAAAGGCATTTAGTAGCTGTAAGAGATGGATTCGTAGCAATGATACCAATAACTATGATAGGGGCATTAGCTACATTAGTAAATAATTTACCTATACCAGCTTATCAAAATTTTATGAAAAATACTTTTGGAGAGACTTGGACTACATTAGGTGGAGATTTATGGTGGGGATCAATTGCAACTATGGCTTTATTCTTAGTTGTAGGAGTAGCTTATAATCTTGCAAAATCATATGATGAAGATGGTTTACAAGCCGGACTTATAGCTCTTAGTATATTTTTTGTAATGTCACCTCAAGTAGCTAACATAGTTACTGAAGCAGGAGATAAAGTTAGTGGATGGGGATTTGTCCCAAGTGGATATATTTCAAACTCTGCATTATTTACAGCAATAGTAATAGGATTACTAGCAACTGAAATATTTGTTAAGTTATCTAGGATTAAGAAAATAAATATAAAAATGCCAGATGGAGTACCACCGGCAGTAGCAAGATCTTTTGCTAAGTTAATACCAGGTATGCTAACTATAGCTATATTTGGAGCAATTGGATTATTAATAAAAACATTATCAGGCGGATTATTCTTAAATGATTTATTAAATACTTATCTAGCGGCACCGTTAAAAGGAGCAGCAGACTCATTAGGCTCAACTATGTTAATTACTTTCTTTATACATGCATTATGGACTATAGGACTTCATGGGGCAAACATAGCAATGCCTATAACAGAAACATTATTAATGGATTTAGGAGCAGAAAATGCAGCATTAGCACAAGCTGGAGCTACTGAAGGGTTCCATACTTTAGCAGGAGCATTCTTTGATGCATTTGTATACTTAGGTGGATCAGGTATGATTCTTGGATTAATAATAGCTTTAATAATAGCTGGAAGAAGACGTAAGGACATGATAGCTTTAGGATTAGCACCGTCGATATTCAATATAAGTGAGCCAGTAATATTTGGATTACCAATAGTATTAAACCCAATATATATGATACCTTTCGTTTTAGCTCCTGTTGTATGTTCAGCAGTTGCATATTTGGCAATAGATATGGGATTGGTAATGCCAGTAATTGCAGCTAAAATACCGTGGGTAACACCACCTATATTAGGTGGATTTTTAGCAACTGGTCACTGGACTGGAGCAGTTTTAGCAGCAGTTAATCTATTAATATCAATAGTTATATATATACCATTTGTAATAGCATCAGAGAAAATAGACAAAAGAAAAGCTACTTTAGCTACAGATCAGGGAAATGATGACGATTTCAGCTTTGACGATTTAGAATTTTAGAAATAACGATAGGAGATATGACTATGAAAAAAGGACTAAAGATAGTAACTATAGGTGGAGGATCAAGTTATACTCCGGAACTTGTAGAAGGGTTTATAAAAAGATACAAAGAGTTGCCAGTAAAAGAATTATGGCTGGTTGATATAGAAGAAGGTAAGCATAAATTAGAAATAGTTGGAAATCTAGCAAAAAGAATGGTTAAAAAAGCTGGAATAGACATGGAAATACATTTAACGTTAGATAGAAGAGAGGCACTAAAGGGTGCAGATTTTGTTACTACACAATTAAGGGTAGGATTGTTAGAGGCTAGGATTAAAGATGAAAGTATACCTTTATCACATGGAGTAATAGGGCAAGAGACTAATGGGGCAGGAGGGCTTTTTAAAGCATTAAGAACTGTACCTGTTGTTCTTGATATAATAAAAGATGTTGAAGAGTTATGTCCTAACGCATGGATAATAAACTTTACAAATCCTACAGGTGTAATAACAGAAGCTGTATTTAGATATACTGATTTTAAAAACTATATAGGATTATGCAATGTCCCTATAGGAATGAGAAATGGAATAGCTAAATTATTTGAAGTTGAAAATGAAAGAATTCAAATGGATTTTGCTGGACTTAACCATATGGTTTATGGGCTTAACGTAGCTTTAGATGGAGAGGATGTTACAGATGAAGCTATAGATAAATTTGTACACTCAAAATTAACAATGCAAAATATAAAAGCTATAGAGTTTAATGCAGATTTCGTTAAAAATTTAGGATTAGTTCCTTGTCCATACCATAGATACTATTACAAAACTAAAGAAATGTTAGAAGAAGAATTAAATGAATTTGCAAAAGGGAAAGCTAGAGGGCAAGTTGTTAAAGAGCTAGAAGATCAATTATTTGAATTATATAAAGATGAGAATCTAGATATAAAACCACCTCAATTAGAAAAAAGAGGAGGAGCTTATTATAGTGATGCAGCGTGTAATTTAATAAGTTCTATATATAATGATAAAAGAGATATTCAAGTAGTTAATACAATTAATAATGGTGCTATAAGAAACTTTAAAGATAATCAAGCTGTTGAAGTAAGTAGTGTTATAACAAAAAATGGACCTAAACCATTATCTATAGGATATTTACCAGATGCTGTAGATGGATTAGTAAGCCAAATAAAATCATTTGAAATGTTGGCAGCAAAAGCTGCTGTATATGGAGATTACAATGCAGCATATCTAGCACTATGTATAAATCCATTAATACCTTCTGATGATCTAGCTAAAACTATATTAGATGAAATGATGGAAGCTCACAAAGATTATTTACCACAATTTAATGAGTAGAACTGTTTCGGGGGGAATAGGATAAAAAGGGTACTAAATAGTGCCCTTTTTTTATATTTAAAATATATGGTATACTATATTTTATAAAAAGTTAAATTATATAAAAATATAATATGGAGAATTTATATGAGTAAAAAAAATATTATAATAGGAATAATCAGCATATTAGTAGTTGGTGTGCTAGTTTCAGTTGTTTTTGAAAATAGGAAAAATCCTTTGAATTCAAAGGAAGATCAAATTGAAATATCTGAAAATAAAGATAAAAATAAGATAGAACCAATCTCAAAAGAAAATGCACTAAAGGTATTGAAGGCTACATATGGAGATGGGGTGTCTAATACGGAAGAAGATATAAAGCAAGTGGGTAATAACTATGAAGTTAAAGTTAATGTATCTATAGAAGAAAAAGACGATGAAGGAGAGGTTCATTATCACGAACAAGATATGGGAACTCACAAAATAGATATATATACTGGTGAAATTAAAGATACAAAGGAAAAATAAAAAAAGAGTATGGGTATGTACTGCGCCCCAATTGTTGGACTAAAAATCTAATGATTGGGGTGTTTTTATATGACTAAATACGATTTTAGTTTTAAACTAAAAGTTGTTAAATCTTATTTAAATGGAGAAGGCGGATTTCTTTCACTATCAAAAAAATATGGAATTCATAATAATAGCCAAATTCAAAAATGGGTAAATGCCTATAACATATTAGGTGAAGATGGGCTAAAAAGAAAAAATAGAGATACCTGCTATACTGTACAGTTCAAGCTAGATGTTATAAACTATATGTTAATAACTAAATCTAGTGCACAAGAGGTCGCTAACCATTTTAAAATGAACAATAGTTCACTTATATCAGCATGGAAACAGAAATTTTTAAATGATGGTATAGATGCCTTGTCTAGAACGAAGGGGAAACCATCCATGAACAAAAACACTAAAAAAGAAAAAAAGTTAACAAGAGAACAAGAGTTAGAATATGAAAATACACTGTTAAAAGCGGAGCTTGCATTTTTAAAAAAGCTGCGTGCTTCAGGAATGAATGTTCCCGAAAGGTTAAAAACCGATACGAATCAAAAGTAATTTATGATCTTCGCAAGGAATTTAAACTATCCACTCTTCTTGAAGCTACTAAATTTCCTAAATCAACATATATGTATTGGCAAAAGAGATTTGATAGTGAAAATCCAGAT
>NZ_LBBT01000088.1 GCF_001006285.1 Paraclostridium benzoelyticum | reverse complement strand
TATTAAAAAGGTTGCATATTAAAGTAAAAACATATATTATTGTATTAAGTGATTAATACAATAAGGAAGTGATACAATTTGACTTGGGAATTTGATAATAACAAACCTATATATTTGCAGTTAATTGATATATTAAAGCTGAAAATTATATCTGGTGAATTTGAAATAGGTTCTAAACTAAGTTCTGTAAGAGATATGGCATCAGAAGCAGAAGTAAATCCAAACACTATGCAAAGGGCTCTAGCTGAATTAGAAAGGGAAGGGTTATTGCATAGTCAAAGAACAAGTGGTAGATTTGTGACAAATGATGAAGAAAAAATTAAATTTATGAGAAAAGAAATAGCAGACAGAGAAATAAATTCACTGAAAGAAAAGTTAATACAATTAGGATACAAAAAAAATGAAATTGTAGAGATTGTAAAAAATAACATAATGGAGGATTAATATGAGTAAAAATATAGCTGAGTTTAATGATGTATATAAAAAGTATGGTAAGAAACAAGTATTAGAAGATTTTAATTTAAACATACCTAAAGGCAAAATAGTAGGTTTATTAGGTCCAAATGGAAGCGGAAAAACTACTATGATAAAGTTACTAAATGGCTTAACGCAATGTGATAAAGGAAATATTTTTATAAATGGATTGAAACCATCTGTAAAAACTAAAGAAATTGTATCTTATTTGCCTGATAGAAACTATTTAAATGAAGATATGAATGTAAAAGAACTTTTAAAATTATTTAGTGATTTTTATAAAGACTTTGATATAAATAAAGCAAAAGAAATGATTAAAAATTTAAATTTAGAAGAAAATGAAAAAATAAAATCTATGTCTAAAGGTACTAAAGAAAAAGTAGGCTTAATATTAGTAATGTCAAGAAATGCAAAATTATATATACTTGATGAGCCTATAGGAGGAGTTGATCCAGCATCAAGAGCTTATATAATAAAAACTATACTTAAAAACTTTAATGAAGATTCAACTCTTTTAATTGCAACACACCTTATAAATGAGATTGAAAATATTTGTGATGAAGTTATTATAATTTCTAAAGGAGAGATTTTATTAAAAGGGAATGTAGACGAAATTAGAGAAGCAAAAGGAATGTCTATAGATACTTTATTTAGGGAGGAATTTAAATGTTAGGAAAGTTATTAAAATATGAATTAAAATCAACTGCTAAATTTTTTGTACCTATGTACATTGCAATATTAGCAATAACAACTTTAAACTCTATATTTATAAGAAAAGATGTTTTTATAGAGGCACAAGGGATAATAAATATGGTTATAGGTGGACTATTTATAGCAATAACAACCCTAACTATAGTAATTATAGTTAAACGATTTAAAAAGAACTTACTAGGAGATGAAGGTTATTTGATGTTTACTCTTCCTGTAAATACTAGCAGTCTTATATTATCAAAATATATATCTGCCTTAATATGGGTGTTATTAACTATAATAGTTAGTTCAATGTCAATAATTATATACTCTAATGCACTATTTACTGATATTGGGGGATTATTTGGAGATGGAACAATATTTTCTATAAACAGCATAATGATTTCAGGAAAACAATTAGTTAAAAACAATCAAGATATTATAATAATTTTTAGTACTATAGGATTAATTTTAAGTGGTATATCTATAGTTGTATTTGTTATTTATAACTCAATAGCAATAGCTGAGTTACCTATTTTTACTAAGCATAAAACTGTAGTTAGTATAACATTATTCTTTGTAATAGGGAAAATTATAAGTATTATCTATGACTTTATTAACAATATTGCAATACCAATAAATATTTCAAACCTAGAATTTATCCAAGCCTTTACAAAAGTGACTACAATAGGAATTTTACAAAACATATTTATAGTTATTATTTTATTTATTAGTCTTAATTATACTTTAAGTAAAAAACTTAATTTAGACTAATAAGGTAAATTTTATATCGTTTAAAAATTTAAAAAAAATCACAACATAATCTTAAGTAAATTAAGAAAGGGTGATTATATGAAAAAGTCTAAAAAATATGATGAATATAAAAATGAAGCTCAAAATTTTCAATCTATGGTAAATCATTCACAACGAAACTCAGAGTTTGAGTCTCAATTAGAGGAAAGTCAAACTGTTGATAAAAAAATGGCTTCAAAAAGACAAGGAGCATTAACTAAGCAAATAAGTAATTAATGTAAAGTTTGATTTTGTCGAATTAAAAAAATAAAATAGTTAATGATAATAAGGAATAAAATAAGCAACAAGAAAGGAACTATTTAAAATGAAAAATTCTATGAAAAATCAATCATTAAATTCTATGAAAAATAATGCTCAACCTAATATGCAAAGCGTATCTGAGATGAACATGCAAAATAGTGGAAATCTAAATCTACAAAACAGTGTTCAACCAAACATGCAAAATAATGCTCAGCCTAATTTACAAAGTGTATCTGAAATGAATATGCAAGATAGTGTTGAACCAAATTCTCAATTCTCATCAAGTGTGGGTGCTAAGGGAATGGCTGATAAAAATGCTTATGCAAAAAAACAAATGCAAAATAATGAATTAAATTAAAAGTAAGCTTTATATATAAAAATAATAAAGACTGTAGTTTATTTTTTTAACTACAGTCTTTATTATTTTTACTAAAAAATATATAATAAAGGTTATGACTTAAAAGAAATTAGGTGAGTAAATGGATTTTAAAATAGTAAATGAAGTTTTACTACAAAATATAGATAGATATAGACTAGATAGATCTAGAGACTATTATAAACAAGGATATATAGAAGAAAGCTTTTTTTCAAAAGAGGAAGATAAAATAAGTTTATACGGTACAGTAGTATCAAAATATCAAAGAGAAATTTATAATAGCTTTTTAATAATAGACTTAAATAATAAAAAAATTATAAGCAGCGGATGCACATGTGAGGATTTTAATCAAAATACAACTCTTAACAATCACTTTATATGTAAGCATATAGCATGTATAACATTAAAGGAAATTGACAATTTGAAATCTAATATAGTAAACAATTTAAAATTAAAGACTATGGATATAAAAGAACAAACTAGACCGAAAGTAAATACAAGATTTATAAATAAAGATTTACTGAATTATTTTAAAGTAATTCCAAAAGAGAAAGTAAATTTGGAAGTAGATATAACTAGTTATTTAAATCAAACTTTAGAGGTTGAATTTAAGATAGGTAATGACAAAATGTACACGCTAAAAGATTTTAAACAATTTGCGACTTCAAGAGTAGATGGAAATCCAATAATGTATGGAAAAGATTTTATATATGATCCCAAGAGTAGTTACTTTGAAGATGATGAAGAATTAGCGCAGTTTATAGAAGACTATGGACTAAGTTTAGTAGATAATATAAACTCAAGAAAAAATAGATACATGATATTAAATTCTAGTTTACTAAAAAGGTTAATGGAAAAGCTTAAATATAAAGAATTTACGTTTAACTATAATAGAAAAACATATAATCCTCAGATAATAAATGGATATGTACCAATTGATGTAGAAATTAAAAAGGTAGGAGATAAAATAGTTATACTTAATAATGATAATTTACCTGTTCCTTTATCAAAAAAAGGAGATGTAGTCTTTTATGAAGGCAATATATATTTAATTTCAGGGGATAATGGAATATACTATAAAAAATTATATGAATTATTAAATGAGAATAAATTAATAGAGTTTGAGGACGATGAAATTAGCGAATGTTTAACTAATTTAATTCCTAAGTTAAAAGAAATATATAATAATTTGAATATGGATGAAAGTATTATAAACAATATAACTAAAGACTTAACAGTGAATTATTACTTCGACTTAGCCGATTCAAGAATTATCTGTGATGTAAAAATGCACTATGAAGGTGAAAAAGATGGCAAATTTGTTATAAGAGATATTGAGAAAGAAGAAGAAGCTGTATATAGGCTCTACACAAATTATTTTGAAAGAGAAAAAGATAAATATGTGTTTAGAGGTACAGACTCTCATCTATATGATTTTTTAACTACAGAAATTAATAGGTTAAAAAATATTGGACAAGTATACTATTCAGATAAATTTAAAGAAAAGAAGGTATATAACTCCTCCAATATAAAAGTAGGTTTAGGAGAGGAGATAAACCACTATCTTGAATTTAAGTTTAAAATAGAAGATGTAGATGAAAAAGAATATAAGGAAATTTTAAAATCTTTTAAGGCAAATAAACGATTTTATAAACTTAAAAATGGAAATTTTATAAATTTAGAAGATGATCAAACAAAAGAAATATTTAAGCTTATGGAAAGTTTAGGATTTACTAATAGCATTAAAGAGATGAATGTACATAAAAGTAAAGCAATGTATATAAATAATCTGTTAATAGAAAAGAAAATACCCTATATAGAAGGTATTGAAAATATAAAAAATACAGTAGATAAATTCAATAATAGAAAAGATGAAAATTATGAAGTGCCGAAAAGTTTAAATGCTGATTTAAGAGATTATCAAGTTGAAGGTTTTAAGTGGTTTAAAAGCTTAAAATCTTGCGGATTTGGAGGTGTTTTAGCTGATGAAATGGGGCTTGGAAAAACAATACAGACAATAACTTTTTTATTGTCTCAAAAAGAAGCTAAAAGCATGGTGATTACTCCAACATCTCTTATACATAACTGGAAAAGTGAGTTTGAAAAATTTGCTCCAAGCTTAAGAATAGGCATAGTTCATGGAAATAAAAAAGAAAGAGAAAGTACAATAAACAATATTGAAAGTTTTGATGTTTTATTAACTACATACGGTTCCTTAAGAAATGATAATGATAAGTATGAAGATATTAATTTTGACTGCTTGATTATAGATGAAGCACAAAATATTAAAAATCCAACATCTATAACAACCGATGCTGTTAAAAATATAAAAGCTAAATGTAAGTTTGCTCTTACAGGAACACCTGTTGAAAATAACTTAGCAGAACTGTGGTCTATATTTGATTTTATAATGCCTGGTTATTTATATAATTTAAATAAATTTAGTTCTATTTTTATAAAAGATGAAAGTAATTTAATTAGATTAAAGAAACTTATAAAACCTTTTATTTTAAGAAGGACTAAAAAACAGGTAATTACAGAATTACCAGACAAAATAGAAACGAAATTTTTAGTTGAATTAGGAAAAGAACAACGTAAAATATACAAAACATATGTTGATGAAATTCAAAGAAAGTTACAAGATAAATATGAAAGTAATGATAAAATAACTATTTTAGCATATTTGACGAAGTTAAGACAACTATGTTTGGACCCAAGTTTGATAGTTAGTGATTATAAAGGAAAAAGTTCAAAAATAAACGCATGTGTAGAAATAGTAAAAGATAGTATATCAAATAATGATAAAATTTTGGTATTTTCTCAATTTACAAGTGTGCTTAAAAATTTAGCATATATATTGGATAAAGAAAATATAGAATATAATTATTTAGATGGACAAACTAAAGCTAAAGATAGAATTGAACTTGTGAATGACTTTAATGAAAATAATAATAAAAAAGTATTTTTAATTTCACTAAAAGCAGGAGGAACTGGATTAAACCTAACTTCTGCAAATAAAGTAATTCACTTTGATCCATGGTGGAATGTATCTGTTGAAAATCAAGCTAGTGATAGAGCTCACAGGTTGGGGCAAAAACAGGTTGTTGAAGTTATAAAGTTGATAGCTAAAGGAACTATAGAAGAAAAAATTATAAAACTTCAAGATGATAAACTTAAAATGATAGATGATATAATAGGAAATGAACTATCTGATTCAAACACTTTTAAAAATTTATCAAATGATGAAATTTTAGATTTATTGACATAATTTAAGAAAGGTAAAAATGACATGAGTAAAAATATATTTAATGGAAAAAAATTAAAAAATGCTAGGATGTATAGAGCTAAAACTGTAGATATGTTGGCTAGCGAAACTAAAATCAATAAAAAGGATATATTAGCTTTTGAAGCTGACAAGTATAAACCAACACTAGAAAATGAAATGAAATTAGCTAATGCTTTAAGTTTTTCAAAGGATTACTTTAGTGAAAAAGATAAAGTTAACGTAGTAGTTGAAAATACACATATTAGAACTGAGTCAACTTTACCTAGAGTAGAAGATATAGCATTAAAAGAAAAACTAGTTATGACTCACAGGGTGCTTAATTTTATACAAGGATATATAAAGTTCCCAGAAATGAATTTACCAAATAATTTAAATAGAAACGATGATATAGAAGTACTAGCTGAAAAAACAAGAGAATATTTCAACTTGGATAATGGACCTATAGGTAATATGGTTAACTTGCTTGAGATAAATGGAATTTTTATATCTGCCACTAACATAGATAAAAAAGGTGCCCTTGCATTTAGCCAGAAACAAAGTATAGATAAAGAAAGCAGATATTTTATAGCTCTAGGAAATGATAAAAAATCAGCTTCTATAAGAAATTATGATTTAGCATATGAACTAGCTTATATAGTAGCTAATGAAGCAAATATACAATCTAAGAAATTCTCGAAAGATGAGTTTGCTTGTGCATTTTTAATGCCTAAAGACTCATTTTTAAATGATCTAGAAGGAACTCAAGAGTTAGAAGATTTTATAGAGTTAAAAAGCAAATGGATAGTTCCTATATGGGCTATGATTCTTAGAGGTTACCAATTAGGAAAAATAAGTTATAAAAAATATATGTACTTAATGAACGAAATGGATAAAAATGGATGGAGCAAGAAAGAGCCATTAGATAGCAATATAAAATCTTCGCATCCAATTCTTTTAAAAAAATCATTTGATATGCTAATTGAAGGTAAGATTATGAATGAAGGTCTGTTTATGAATAACCTAATAAATTATGGTCTTAGTATATATCCACAAGATGTAGAAGAGTTACTCGGATTAAAAGAAGGAACTTTATCTAAAAGCATAAATAAGAGCAATAAAGATAATGTAAAAAAAGTTAACTTTAGAAAGTAAAAAAAGGGCTATATTAATTTTTTAATATAGCCCTTTTTTTACTTAAAATAGTATAAGCACATAAGCCATAGCAATTATAGCAACTAATAGCCATATTACTCTGCCTAAAATCATAGGTTTTATTTCTTTTGTAACAAAATCTTTTATATTAATTAGTATCTGGAGGAACTGGTTCAAGAGTTAGACCTATTTATATACAGAGAACAAGGAAAAACAGGAGAACGTTTTGGAAATATGATTGATAGAATTGGCGTTGAAAACATGGAAACTCAAATTTTATCAAATGATATGGTAGATAGAAGAGAAGAAATATTGGAAGCAGAACTTCATGTAGTTGGAGGAGCTACTTGCTAAAAAAGTGAAAAAATAACTTGAAAACTTATAGTTTGTAAGTTATTTTTTCACTTTTTTTGTTATAAGTATATTGAAATTTTTATATTTTATAGACAGATTTCTTTTTATACTGTATATTTTTATGTACATTGTATACTAAAAAACATATAACAATAATAAAAGTTTATTTTGGATATATTAATTAAATAACAATGATAAGGAGATTGTTTTCATATGAATAAAAATAAAGAAAATTTTGACTTTGAAGAAGATCCTAGATATAAACAGTGCAACAAGGAAGCTTTAATGGGATTAGCATTAGGAATTGTAAACTTAGCATGGTGGTTTGGGTTTGGATATGGATTAGGATCTAAACCAGTTAAAGAATACACATATATACTTGGATTTCCAACTTGGTTCTTTATGAGTTGTATAGCTGGAGGAATATTATTTTCAGTATTAACTGTAATTATGATAAATAAATTTTTTAAGAACATGTCTTTAGATGCGTTAAGTGGAGATGAGTTAGAAGAGTATAGAAAGGAATATAAGTAATGAAAGACATAAATTATCAAGTACTATTGCCTATTTTTATATATTTTATAGTTATATTTATAGTAGGATTTTACTCTATGAAATTCGTAAATAGGGCTAAAAATAAACATAATGGCGAAAAAGGATTCATGGATGAATACATGACCGGAGGACGGGACTTAGGAGGTTTTGTTCTAGCTATGACACTAGTTACAACATATTTGAGTGCAGGAAGTTTTATAGGAGGGCCAGGAACAGCGTATACCCAAGGATTAGGATGGGTATTTTTATCTATGGCGCAAATGCCAACTGGATATTTTACATTAGCAGTACTTGGAAAAAAGTTTGCGATAATAGCTAGAAAGATAAATGCAGTCACGATTACTGATTTTTTAAGAGCAAGATATAAATCTGATGCGGTAGTAATACTTACATCTTTATCTATAGTAGTATTTTTTATAGCTGCAATGGCAGCTCAGTGGGTTGGTGCAGCTAGACTTTTGCAAGGTGCAGTTGGATTAGATTACAAAGTTGCACTTACAGCTTTTGGCTTAACAGTTATAGTACATACTGTAGTAGGAGGGTTTAGAGCGGTAACTATCTCTGATACAATTCAAGGCGTTATAATGACAGTAGCTACTATAGCTATATTTGTAGGTACTGTTATAGCAGGAGGAGGAATATCTAATATAGTAAGTAATATGCAAAGTGTAAATGAAGGACTTATAACTCCATTTGGAGTTACTCCGGGGAATATGAGTATAGCATGGGTAACGTCATTTTGGATACTGGTTGGTTTTGCAGTAGTAGGAATCCCTTCAGTATCCCAAAGAGCTATGAGTTATAAAGACACAAAGAGTTTACATGATGGAATAAAGTATGGGACAATCGTATCTATGATTTTATTATTAGGGATGCATTTAGTTGGAGCATTTTCAAGTATTCTTGTATTTGGAATTGAGTCTGGAGATTTAGTAATTCCTACTATAACAACTCAATTATTTCCGCAAGTAATTGCGGGAATTTTACTGGCAGGTCCATTAGCATCGATAATGTCTACGGTTGATTCACAATTATTAGTAGCATCAGGAGCTATAGTCAATGATATATATACTAATTATATAAACCCTAAGATAAAAAAAGACGCTAAAAAAACTGGAACTATAAGTGTATTAGTAACATCTACATTAGGTATAATAATTTACATAGTCGCAATAAATCCTCCAGATTTAATAGTATGGCTAAATTTATATGCAAATGCAGGTATAATAGCTACATTTTTATGGCCTATTGTATTGGGATTATATTGGAAGAAGGCAAATTCAAGTGGAGCATTAGCATCTATAATAACAGGTATAGGTACTTATATCCTATTTAGTTATATATGGGTAAAACCATTAGGTATGCATACTATAGTTTTACCTCTTATAATTTCATTATTATCATTTATTATTGTATCTAGTTTTACAAAACCACCAACGAATGAGACTATAAAAATTTTTTGGGGCGTTTATAAAAAATAAATTTAAAAGAGGCATCTTACTAGGTGTCTCTTTTTTAAATTAGTGTATAAATTTATAAACCATTGAAAATATTAATGATTATAATAGGAAGAATCAATTTCTAATTTAAGGAAAAATGTCGTAAAATAAATATGTTAGATAAAAGGCGATAAAAAGTCATTATAAAGGAGTCAAATATGGAAAGTTATAAACAAATATTATTAGATGAAATACCAGAATTCAGAGCAAAAGGACATAAGTTCTTAGACAAAGAAATGTCAAAAATGGACTTTAAACATACATCTGGTGGAATGGGTGTTTATGCGCACCGTGATGGAGAACACTTTATGATAAGACTTAGAGTGGCTTCAGGTATATTAAATCTTGAGCAATTAAAATTAGTGCAATATTTTGCTCATAAATATAATTTAGAACAATTACACCTTACAACTCGTCAAGCAATACAACTTCATGGACTAACAATAGATGAAGTTTGTGATATCATGGAAGAAGGTATACATAAAGATATGTACACAAGAGGTGGTGGAGGTAACTTCCCAAGAAACGTTGCTATCTCACCTTTATCAGGAGTAGACCCAGAAGATATCTTTGATGTAACACCTTATGCAACAAAAGTTAATGAGCACTTTATGAGTAAAATAACTACTTACAAACTACCTAGAAAGTTAAAAGTATCTTTTTCAAGTTCACCTAAAGATGAATCAAAAGCTACAATAAATGATTTAGGATTTATGGCAGTTAAAAAAGATGAAAAAGAATACTTCAAGGTATACATAGCTGGAGGAATGGGTAAAAATCCTATAAAAGGTTGTGAATACGATGAACTAGTAGAGCCGAAGGATGTATTATATCATGTAGAAGCTATGACTAATTTATTTATAGAAAAAGGTAATTATGAAAATAAAAACAAAGCTCGTACAAGATACATGCTTATGGAAATGGGTAAAGATGCTTTATTAGAATGCTATAAAAAACATTTAAAAGAAGCAAAAGAAAAATGTAATTTAGATTTAAATGTAACTCAAAAAGTATATGATAAAAAAGGACTTTCTATAGATGTCAAAGATGATCGTTTAGTTTCTCAAAGACAAGATGGACTATACGCTGTTTATGTACACCCTGTAAATGGTCAATTAAAAGTTTCTGACTTAGACAAAATAATAGAGACTGTAAATGATATGGATGATATTGAAATAAGATTAGCTATGAGTGAAGGTCTTTATATAAGAAATTTAAATGGAAAAGAGGCTAAAAAAGTTTTAGATTTAACTAAGGATATAACAAGTAAATATAAAATACAACAAAGTACAGCTTGTATAGGTGTTCCTATTTGCCAAATGGGTATAGCTGAAAGTCAAGAAACTTTAGAGGAAATAATCAAAACTTTAGAAGAAAAAAATTATAATAGTGACACTTTACCAAGAATTCATATATCAGGATGTCCTAACTCTTGTTCAACTCACCAAGTTGCACCTATTGGTTTTGCTGGTAAAAAGAAAAGAGTTGGAGATAAGACAGAAGATGCTTATGAACTTCATATAGGTGGATGTGCTACTTTTGAGGAAACTAGATTAGGAAAAATATACGGAGATGTATTAAGAAGAGAAGTTCCAAACTTATTATTCGATATATCAGAAGCTATAGCTAAATCTAACTTAGAATTTTATGAATTTATAGAAAAAAATGAAGACGAATTAGACACTACAGTAAATAAATATTTATTATAATAAAAAGTGAACTCTAGTATTAGAGTTCACTTTTTTATTTAATATTTTTATTAATTTGTAGAATATTATATAATATAAAGAAAAAACTAATTTTATATTATACAGATTAAAGGAGAAATTATATGAAAGTTAGACTTGGATATGTAGCTATAGCTTTAAATTTGCCCAAAGTGACCTCTTCAAGCACTGTAACATATTCTAGATATTCTAAGATCAATACAGAGGCAGACAAGCTAAATAAGCTAAAGGAAGTAACTAGATCAAATATATATGACTTAGAAAAAATATTAAATTATAATATAGAAAATCAAATACATTTTTATAGGATAACTTCAAATTTAATACCGCTTGGAACTCATCCAGACGTAACATTTGATTATAGGAAATATTTTAAAAAAGATTTTGAATATATAGGGAATATAATCAGAAAAAATAATCTGAGAATAGATTCTCATCCAGATCAGTTTAATGTAATCAATAGCATAAAAGAAAATGTTGTGGAAAATACTATCAAAAGTTTGAAATTTCAAAGTCAGATATTTGAAGATATAAATTATAAAGAAGGAAAAATGGTTATACATATCGGCAGTTCTCAAGGCGGAAAAGAAGAAAGCATAGAAAGGTTTATAAATAACCTAAAATATTTTCCAAATGAAGTTGTAAGTAGATTAATATTAGAAAATGACGATAAAATATTTACAGCACAAGATGTTTTAAATATATGCAAAGAAACAAAATTACCTATGGTTCTTGATATTCACCATCACATTTGTAAAAATAACGGAGATGAAATTAAGTATATATTAAAAGATATTTTTAATACTTGGAATAATGAAATTTTACCACCTAAAATACATTTTTCAAGTCCGAGAGAATTTGAAAAAGATAGAAAACATGCAGATTTCATAAATGCAAAAGATTTTTTGAATTTTATATACCTAGCTAAAGATGAAGTAGACAGAGATTTTGATGTTATGATAGAAGCTAAAAAGAAAGATCTAGCATTAAAAAAGCTAGTAAATGATATAAGGGATTTAGATGGAAATATTAAATTTATAGATGAAACAACTATAGAAATATAAATTACTATACATATATTATTATAAAAAGAGCTGAGTGAAATACTTAATAAAAAGTATTTTAACTCAGCTTTTTAGTTATATTATTTATTCGGTTTAAATGAACTCTTTAATGGAACTACTCTATTAAATACTAGCTTTTTATCAGTAGTATATTTAGAATCTACATTGAAGAATCCATGTCTTACAAATTGGAACTTATCTTGAGGCTTAGCATTTTCTATAGCAGTTTTTTCAGCAAAACCTTGAACTATCTCAAGAGAATTAGGGTTTATTTGCTCTAAGAAGTGCTTACCTTCATTTTCAGGAGCATCATCTAGGATTAATGGCTCAAATAATCTAAATTCACAAGGAACAGCACTATTTGCATCCACCCAGTGTATAGTAGCTTTAACTTTACGACCAGTAAATCCAGAACCACTCTTAGTTTCTGGATCATATGTACAGTGGATTTCAGTTACATTTCCATTTTCATCAGTTATGAAGTCATTACACTTAACAAAGTAAGCTCCCTTTAATCTAACTTCATTACCAGGGAATAATCTAAAGTATTTTTTAACTGGTTCAATCATAAAGTCGTCTTGTTCTATATATATTTCTCTAGAGAATGGAACTAATCTTTTACCCTTAGTTTCATCTTTAGCATTGTTTTCTATTTCAAGCATTTCAACTTGACCTTCTGGATAGTTAGTTATAACTAGTTTTAAAGGCTTTAAAACACCCATAGCAAGAGGTGCTTTAGGTTGTAAGTCTTCTCTTACAAAGTAGTCTAACATTTGGCTATCTACTGTAGAATCTGCTTTAGCTACACCTATTTCATTACAGAAGTTTCTAATAGCTTCTGGAGTGTAACCTCTTCTTCTAAGACCAGCTATAGTAGGCATACGAGGATCATCCCAACCATCAGTTACACCTTCATCAACAAGTTGTTTAAGTTTTCTTTTACTCATAACAGTATTTGTAAGATTAAGTCTAGCAAATTCTATTTGGCGAGGAACTTCTGGCATTTCACACTCAGCTACAACCCAATCATAAAGTGGTCTTTGATCTTCAAATTCTAACGAACATAGAGAATGAGTTATACCCTCTATAGCATCTTCTAATGGATGAGCGAAAGCATACATTGGATATATACACCATTTATCACCAGTATTGTGGTGATGAGAATGAGATATTCTGTATATAGCAGGGTCTCTTAAATTGATGTTAGGAGAAGTCATATCTATTTTAGCTCTTAAAACTTTTTCTCCATCTCCAAATTCTCCGTTTTTCATTTTTTCAAATAATTCAAGATTTTCCTCTATAGATCTATTTCTATAAGGACTTTCTTTTCCTGGTTCTGTTAAAGAACCTCTATACTCTCTCATTTGCTCTGCGTTTAAGTCGCATACATAAGCTTTACCTTTTTTTATAAGAAGAACAGCTCTTTCATACATTTGCTCAAAATAATTTGAAGCAAAGTATAAGTTAGTCCAATTAAAGCCTAACCACTGAACATCTTCTTTTATAGAGTTTACATACTCTACATCTTCTTTTACTGGATTTGTATCATCGAATCTTAAATTTACATTTCCATTAAACTCCTTAGCTAAACCAAAGTTTAAACATATAGATTTAGCATGACCAATATGTAAATATCCATTTGGCTCAGGTGGGAAACGAGTTATGATAGTATCATGTTTTTTAGATTCTAAATCATTAACTATTATGTTTCTTATAAAGTTTGATGACTTATTTTCATTTGACATATTCGTACCTCTTATCTATTAAATTTGTATTATTATTATTATATAATTACTATTATTAATAATTTTAATTCAAATTGAGAAAAAAATAAAGGATTAGTAGTTAATTTCTTACAATTATAGTGAAAAATATTATAGGAAAATGTTTTTAAGTGTAAAAAATAAAATAAATATTAAATTACAATTATAAAAAAACATATTTTTAAAATAATCAACAGACTTATTAACAAAATATAAACAATATTAACAATTTAATAATGAAATATAGAAACAAGTTTGTTATAATCTATATAGAGTAATTTTGTTAGGGGTGGGGGAATGCTAAACTTTAAACTTTGTAGTGAAATTTTAAAAGTATGTCCATTGCCATGTATATATGGACAAGCTATAAAAAATGAAGAAGAAATTTTTACAGACTTTATAATAGAAGACTTTAATGATAAACTTTGTGAGCTTGTGAATCTGGATGAAGAATATATCAAAGAAAA
>NZ_LBBT01000087.1 GCF_001006285.1 Paraclostridium benzoelyticum | reverse complement strand
TAACCTTATTTCATATAAATATCTAATTAAAATCTATATAATATTTTATGCAATTTCATCATTTGATTTATATTCACATATTCCTAAAGAATATTTTTTTATCGAAAAACAATAATTTAATATTGATTTATTATAATTTACTGTTATAATTTAATTAAAGCAAATTTAAAGGAGAGTCTACAATGAAAAAAAATATATTATATTCAATACCATTTTTAATAGCAATAGGATGCTTAGTAATTTTCAATATTATAGGATCTGAAATTGCTGCAGATGGAACTCTTATAGAACCATTTTTCTTAATACCTACATTCTGGTTATTTTCTTTCATAGGAATTTTAGCTTTAATTTTTAGATTTATGCTATTTTTATTTAAGAAAAAACATATTAGACAATAGATATAATTTAAATTTTAAAATAGGATATAAAGTAATGAATAAAAATTTTAGTTCAAAAACTTTAAACAATATTGTCTCAATAAGTATAAGTATAACTCTAATTTTATTTATACTTATACCTTTATTGCTCAACTATTTTTTTAAAAATACTTTGGGATTAGTAGGTGGAAATATATCTTTATTTGTTTCAACTGGAATATATATATGTATAATTCCTTATTTAATAGCATTAATTACACTGAAAAAATTATGTGCTTTAATAGATAATAAAAATCCATTTTCAAAAGAAACTACTTATTTTTTAAAAATAATATCATTATGTTCTTTTAGTGAATTTTTTATATTTAATATGGTACAATTATTTTTATGTAATTTATTTGATATTTATTTATATTCGATTAACCTAATTCCAACTGTTTTAATTTCATTTATTTCTTTATTTATAGGACTTTTTAGTTTTGTTTTGTATAAAATCAATTACGAAATAATTAAAATAAAAAAATCGAGGTCATAATTATGGAAAAAAATATTAGTTCAAAAATACTAAATAACATTGTTTTGGTAGGGATAGGACTAACAATCTGCCTACTTCTATTCTTACCGCTAGGGCTTACAGCTTTTTTTAAAAGCAGCCTAGGTATAGTTAGCTCAAACATACCTATTATTTTATCTGTAGGAGTGTATATATGTGCAGTTCCTTATTTAATAGCATTAATCTCATTAAAAAAATTATGCAGTTTAATTGCTAAAAAAAATCCTTTTTCTAGGCAAATTCCTTATCATCTAAAAGTAATATCAATATGTGCTTTTAGTGAAATTTTAATATTTAATGTGGTACAATTATTTTTATGTTACTTATTTAAGGTTTACCTTTATGCCCTTAACATAATACCAGCTATTTTAGTTTCATTTATTTCTTTAGCTATAGGATTCTTAAGTTTGGTATTAGGTAGGTTATATACTATGGCAATTGAAATAAAGGAAGAAAATGATAAGACTATATAAGGAGATATTATGGCGATTATAGTTAACCTAGATGTAATGATGGCAAAGAGAAAAATGAGTTCAACGGAACTTTCTGAAAAGCTTGGAATCACTATGGCTAATCTTTCCATATTAAAAAATAATAAAGCTAAAGCTGTTAGATTTACAACTTTAAATAGTATTTGTAAAATATTAGATTGTCAGCCAGGAGATATTTTAGAATATGTTGAAGATATTGAAGATAGCAAATAGCTATAGTTAATCAAAAAGATACTGTTTTTAATTAAAAAACAGTATCTTTTTAAATTTAATTATCAATGTGTTGCTTTTGTATAATTTTTTTTTGATATCATTACAATTTTAAGTAGCTAAACGTTAGTATTTACACGTACTTGACATTTAACTTGAAGTTTTGATACATAATAATTTTTTTAAATTATCAATATGACATACTTAATTTATTTGTCTAATATTTCTACTCTAATTAAAAGGTTATATCTATATACATTTTATAGTTTAAACTTTTAGTGTAATTATCAAGTTGACATATTTTAAGACTACCAAAATAAATCCATTTCTTCTTTATGCTTTAAATCTTCTTCATACTCTTTCTTGTACTCCAAAATTTTATTATCTAAGGTTCCCTTAAAGAATTTATATGATACTGCTTTTATAGTTTCAACATCGTCTTTATCTAGAGTTATCATCACTGCATCATCAAATGCTTTTTTCATATAATCATTTTTAAAGTCTATATTTTCGAAATCCATTTTAAAACTTCTTAAGGTTCCTTTTGTAAAAACTGTTTCATCGGGAACAAAAAATTCTCTATTTAAAATAGATTTCTCTGCATTTAAATTTATTTTATTTTCTTCAAATGGTTCAGGTACACTTGATTGTTCATAAATATTAGACTCCCCAATTTGATCAATTACATCATCTTTAGAGAAGTACTTTCTCTTATCTAAGTCTTTTACTATAAAATCTATTGATTCAACTTTTCTTCCTGATTTATTTTCTTTTATATCTATTTCAAAAAAACCACTTTCATTTAGTTCTTTTATTGCTGGTAAAATTACACGCCTTTTAAAATTTGAATATTGAGGATAACTATCTTCTAGCATTAAATACATCTTTATATCTTCAATTTTATAATTTATAGTTTGTTTAGTTCCCGACCAAACTCTTATTAAATCATATAGTCTTTGAGCATTATAATTTTTTAAACTAAATAGTATAGCTAAGTTTGCAGGAGTATATCCTGTCTTTAAGTATTGATCTAATAAAGTATAAATTTTTTTTGGGCTTTCGATTCTAAAAATCTGAGTTTCTTCATCAAACTGGTATCCTGATATAAAGTTGTATTGTCCCCAAATCAATTTATCATTTCTCTTTTTTTCAATGAAAAATATACTTTTATTCATAAGACCTTCTAAATAGCTACTTATTTTTTTCACAGTTCTATCATTCGTTCTTTTTATTATTTCTTTAAATTCATCATAATGAATATCACAATGCATTGATCCATTATAATTTTTTTGAAGTTTATAAAGTATTAACAAAAATATTCTATTTTCATTCAAAGTTAAACTATACTTAGATTGTATTAGCACATTGTTTTTCATAAGTATTTTTGGATTTTCTATATCAGTTAAATTACTCATAATATCCCCCAATTCTATTAACTAATAAAACTAGTATATCATATGTATAATTTTAAAGTGTCACTTTTACGATTTTGACACTTTAATTTAACAGTGTTAACTTTTTGCTATATTGATATATTATCAAAGTGACACTTTTAATGCTATCAAGGTGACACTTTTAATTATCAAAGTGACACTTTTGACTATCAACTTGACACATAAAATTTATCAAAGTGACACTTTTAATTATCAAAGTGACACTTTTGACTATCAACTTGACACTTTTAATTGCTTCAGTATAAGTAATTTCAAGGTTTTCATCGCTCTCTAAATACTATAAATACTATTAAATACTGTTTTAAATAATAGTAAAGACTAGTAAAGATACTTTTCTGTCCTAATCTAATCTATTTAAATCAACTTTATTATCAAGATGACATATTTATTTTTAAACTTTGAAGAATGGATATTGTATGAATATATATTAGGAATTAGTATTATATTGTTTTTATGATTAAAAAATATATTGTGTATTTTAGGTTATATATCTTTTTCTAACTTTAATATATGTTTTCAAAAGCAATCTTTTTTAAATTTAAGAAAACATTAATCAATGAAGAATAGATTTTAAATATAGATTAAAACCTCTCAGAGCCTATTAGAATGTTTTTATACATTAAAATGGATAAACGTATTATAATTTAGAAAATTTGGCTAAAAACGGAAGATAAAGATCGAAAAAACTGTAATTTTTATAAAATAGAATGAGAGGTTTAATATCAAATTCAAATAAAAAAGGGATATTACCTACTAATATCCCTTTTTTATTTGAATTTGATATTAACCTATAAGAAAATCTAAAATATTCCATCCATCGGATGTATTGCTTTTGTAAAGTTCAGTGTATCCACACTTAGTACAGCTTATAGTTATAAATTTTTTATTTTGGATATCAAATATTTTTGCAAAATTTCCACCTGTAGCTTGAAATTGGTCACTCTCATAAGATGTATTTGAACATTTAGGACAAACATATTGTTTTTTCTCCATAACTTAAATCCTCCTAATATTGATTTAAGTAAAATTTTAATATAATAAATATATAAAAACTAATTAAAATTAGTTACAATATAAAACTTCATATTATTCCGTATCTTTTAATTTATTGATTTTTGCATCGATTTGATTATTAGATTTTAAAAACTTAAAAATTGATACAAATATAATTAAAAATACATTAATTAGTAGCAGAACGCTTAAGGTTTGAAATAAATATATTAAAATCATGATGAACTCCTTTACATATTTGTATTTAACTCAGATTAGTAATTATTATAAATATGACTAAAAATAGGTCAATTTAAATGGAGTGAAATTAATAAAAATTGGATTAAAATGAGTTTATATTTGAATTAATGTAAATATTTTGATTTTAAATATATACTATTTTATAAAGCTTTAACATATGATTAGATTTACTATTTAAAATAAGATTTATTTTAGTATTTAGAATAAGTCTTATTAAGTATCATACGAACTTTAAAATCCAAAAAATAGAAAAAGTTAGCTAATCTAGAATAAAATGATAAAAAAATACAAAATAAGACAAAATTTAGCAAAAACAGACTTATTTAAATTTTAAGGATTACTTTAAAGTTTTTTACTTTAAGGTAATCCTTATACAATGAAGGAAAATGCAGAGTAATTCCAATATATGTAAATATAAGAATAAGTATATTTACTATAGACACTTATTTGTGTTAATTGAGTAAATTATATAAAAATTTTGACATTGTTCGAGCTAAATATTGCAAACGATTTTTTGATATGTAACAATTTATACAAAGACAAAGTTGTCAAATACCTAACAATGTCTTTTGACTTAGGTGTTCTAATTAAATTTGAGGAGGAGATTGGGAAATGGAATTAATACAATACAATGCACCTGTAATAGAGTGTGATAATTTTGAAATAACTGAGGAACAAGCATGGTTTTTAGTTTTCGTAGCAGTACTTTTAGCATTAGGAGCTACTGTTGTTTTAGGAGCTGCAGTTTGGTGCTTAGTTCAAGGTAAAGGAAGTTTCACTGGCGGAGTTAAGTGGGAAAACGGACTTAACGTTAGTATTGAGTGTAAATAAGCTTTAATTTATTAAAATTATATTAAAAATTTAAACTATAACAAAAGATAAAGATTTAAATTTAGAACACCTAAGTCTATAAATTGATATTAGTACTGGGAGGAATGTTTAAACTATGCTTTATGTAGATAACTTGACAAAAACTTATAACAATAAAATTGTTGCTATAAAAGATCTCAGTTTTTCTTTAAATAAAAATAAGGTTTTAGGACTTGTAGGCCCTAATGGATCTGGAAAGACTACAACGATTAATTTAATATTAGGGACTATTAAAAGTGATGAAGGGAAAATATTATATAAAAATCATAAAAATGATAGTCTAGAATTTAAACAGAAAGTTGGATATATACCAGATGATTTAATACTGCCAGAATCATTAACGGGTAGAGAGTACATAGATTTTATCTTATCAGTATACTCTATAAATAAAAGTGATAAATTAAAAAAATTAATAAAATTATATAATATGCAAGACTTTTTAGATATATTGATAAAAGAATATTCACATGGTATGAAGAAAAAAATCCAGATAATAGTTGCTTTCTCATTAGAAAGTGAATTAATAATTATTGATGAACCTTTTCGAGGATTAGATATAGAATCAATTATAATAACAAAACAGCTTTTCAAGAGCTTTATAAAATCAGGAAGTATACTATTATGTTCACATGATTTAAATTTAATTGAAGAGTTAGCGGACGAAGTTATTATGCTTTATAAAGGTAATCCTGTGGCAAAGGGTACAGGTCATTTTCTAAAAGAAAAATTTGAATGCAAAAACTTAGAAGAAGTTTTTATGAATGTTTCTATAGGGGAGGACAGAAAACATGAGATTGGAGAAATCATTTCTAATTTTAACAACAATGCTTAAGGGAATTAAAAATAGTTTATATAATAAAATTAAAAAATATTTTATTATTATATCGATTGTAGTTCCATTTTTTATTCTTCTTGGAACTATTATATCTTATAAGATATTTTCTCCTATGATCAATGCTATTATTGTCGGAAATAAAAGTATGTTTTTTTCATTTATTTCTTCCAGTATGTTGAATGTAACCTTAATTACTTTTGTTGTATACATAATACTAATTAACTCAGATAATGATACTAGTAATTATAGCAAAATAATAAAATGGTTACCACTTACAAAAAGAGAAAAGATATGTGCACAAACAATTCAAGAGTTATTTTTTATAATTATTACTAATTTATGTTATGTCATGTTTTTTCACCTACCATCATTCATAGGATCCAAGGTTAATATAAAAATTATTACTATATATTTAATATCTGTAATCATGCAATCATTATTGACATATTTCTTATTAAATATTATCTATCTATTAATAATTAGATTACTGTATTTTGTATCACATAAAAAGTTTATTAGAGAATTAGCCTCAATTATTTTAGGAATAAATGCTTTTATTTATTTAGTTAGTAAAATAAACTTAGAAAATCTTTTAGTTAAAAGTAACTCATATAAGATATCAATAGTAAATATTTTATTACCAGTTATAGATATGTGTTCAGGTTATGGATATTTTAATTACAAAGATGCAAGAATATGTTTGATTCTAAGTGGAATAATTTTGATTTTAGGAGTATTTATAACTATTATGTTTTCTGGAATTGAACTTGATAATAGAAACTTAATGCTTTTTAAATATATACCAAAATGCAAAGGGAAAATGCTATGGATTGTAACAAAAGAAATTAAACATATTGTACGAAGTGAGACTAATATTTCAAATTTCTTTGTACTAATATGCATAATTATATCTGTAGGTTTTTTAGATCCAAATACTATAGATAAGACAATTACTAATTTAATTTTATCAAGTTTTTGTTCAATATTTGCACTAAGTTCATTTGGTGAAGATAGAAATTTCACTATTTACTCTAATATAATTCCTATTTCTAGCAAGTTAATTTCTTATGGAAAACTAATAGGTAATCTTATCATTGGGATATTTCTATATACGATACTGTTTTTTATCGTATTTACATATTTAGGTATAAATATAGAGTTATTTAAAAGCGGATTAATGTATACGACAATTGGAATTATAGTGATCTATACATATGGTATTGTAATTCCAGTGAGAGAAAAAGAGCCATTTTCAAATATAATTGTATTTTTATCTTTTGCGGCAATATGTATTTTGGTTTCTATAATATCACTAACATTTAGCGGAGCATATATATATCAAATTATTTTAATGGCAGTGGTAGTTATAACGTTTATTATACCAAAGCTTTATAAGTTAAATTCTAAGTTAGATTAAATTTAT
>NZ_LBBT01000086.1 GCF_001006285.1 Paraclostridium benzoelyticum | reverse complement strand
TATATATTTCAACTTTTTCGAATTGTTTAATATTTCGTTTATTTTCAGAATAGTAAAAAACAGGGTAATTTCAAACAATTACCCTGTTTTTTATTTTTTTAATATACATATATAATTGTACTGGTTTTTGTCATAATTCCGGATTATTCTTTTCCTGCAGAAACAGCTATACTGGATATAAATTTCTTTTGGAATATACTAAATACAACAACCATAGGAATTATAGACAGTACCGCACCCGCCATCATTCTAGGATAATGTGTACCATATTGTCCTACAAAAACCCTAAGCCCTGCTGCTAGTGTCAATTTTTCAGGAGTTGAGTTTACAATTAGTGGCCATAAGAAACTGTTCCAAGCCCCTAATCCTCCAAGTATAGCCACAGTCCCTAAAGCTGGTCTAACAATTGGAACCATTAATTTGAAAAATATTGTAAATTGAGATGCTCCATCTATTATTGCAGCCTCCTCCATGTCTCTAGGTATAGACTTAAAATGTTGTCGTAATAAAAACGTATAATATATACTAAATATTCCAGGTAATACTATCGCTGTTAATGTATTTAAAAGTCCCATATCTTGTATTATTTGATATTGTGGAATCAAATACATCTGACCAGGTACCATCATAGCTGCCATAAGAATTAAAAATATAGCTTCTTTAAATTTAAAATCTAATCTTGCAAATGCGTATGCTGCTGGTGTTACTATAATTAACTGTAATACTACAGATGCTATTGTTACTATTATTGTATTGAAATAATACTGAGCAAAAGGAAATTCTTTAAATATTTGAGTATAGTTCTCAATTCTTACAGATTCAGGGAATATTTTAGGCGGAATAGCTTCTGCTTCTGCCAATGTTTTAATAGATGTTAAAATCATCCATATAAAAGGTAATGCAATAAATCCTGCCATAAGTATAAGCCCTATGTGAGTTAAAATCTTAGCACTTCTTTTCGTTTCCATACTTTTCCCCCCTAATCTTATTCATCTGAATAATGAACCCATTTTTTTTGCAACTTAAATTGTATTAATGTTACTGCCATTATGATTAAGAATAAGATTACAGCTACAGCAGATGCATACCCCTTATCACCTAATGTAAACCCTAAATCATAGAAATATCTTGTCATAGTTATTGTGGATTCATAAGCTGGACTTCCTTGTTTTATAAGCATGAACACAACATCAAATAATTGGAAAGATCCAATTAAAGACCATATAACAATAAAAAATATACTTGGGGTTAAAAGTGGGATAGTTATATGAGTAAATTGTTTAAATGACGAAGCTCCATCTATAGATGCTGCTTCATAATAAGATTCAGGTATTGATTGAAGCCCACCTAAGAAAATCATTATCTTGTATCCTAAACCACTCCATATAATGAATACTATTATTACTACTCTAGCTAAGTTTGGATCTGTAAACCATAATTTTCCCTCTAATCCTATAGCTTCTAAAAATTGGTTAACAAGTCCAAATCTTGAGTTAAACATCCATTGAAATACTAATGTTGATGCAGATGCCATAGTCACAACAGGTAAGAAATATATAGTTCTATAAATTCCTTTTCCTTTTATGTTTTTGTTAAGTAGGTTTGCTATGCAAATAGATATAATTACCATAGGAGGCACAGTCACTACCACATATAAAAAAGTATTCCCTACAGCTTTATAAAACAACGGATCCTTAAACAGCCTTAAAAAGTTTTCAGATCCTACAAAGTTCCATCCTCCAAATGCATTTAAATCTGTTAAGCTATAAAATAAATTTAGTATAAATGGTATAAAGTTAAATACTAAAACCCCTATTAAAAGTGGCATTATAAACATATATCCAGTTAAGTTGCGCTTTAGGTTTTTCTTTTTTTTAGCTTTTAATTTATCTAAATTGCTGGGCTTTTCATTATATACCTCTGCTTGCAATTAAAATCCCCCTTTTATCTATTCTAAGAGGATGTCTAAAACATAGACACCCTCTAAAAAATCCCTATTTTTTCTCTTTATCTAATATAGATTGCATTTCTTTTTGTGCGTTTTCAAGTGCTTGATCTAAACTTATTTCATCTTGCATAAATTTAGTTATATTATCAACTATAGCTTTATCCCATTTTGAAGTTTCAAAACTATTAGGAAGTGGCATAGCATTTTCTGCTACATTAGATATAACCGAAGTATCTATCCCTGTTTTTTCTTTCATTATTTTACCAAATAAATCTTGAACATTTTTATGAGCTTGAGGAACTAAAGCTAATTCAGTATATTTTTTCATCGACTCTTCACTTGACATGTAGTTGATAAAATCAAAAGCTTCTTCAGGATGTTTAGAGTTTGAGGATATTACATTTCCTAAACCATGTATTACAGTTTTAGATTTATTTCCTTCTTTTATAGTAGGTATTTCATATAATTTAAAGTTTCCTGCAACTTGTGCTTGTTCTTTATCTGAGTATGGTAATAGTCCGTATGACCCCATTTGTAAAACTAAAGCTTTTTCAGATTTAAATAATGTTCCAGCTGTAACTTCTAATGTTATATCATATGGACTATGTAAGTCACTTTTTACTAAATCATAATACTTTTTAAATCCTTCTTTAGTTTCAGGTGTTGTTAACATAGCTTTAGTCTTATCATCACTTATTACCTTACCTCCCGCTGAAGCAACTTCATTAAATACGCCTGACTGTGTACTTTCTGTTGCATAAGAAGTAAAAGGATATATATCTTTTGGCAATTTTGATTTAGCATCTGTCAACCAAGCTATCATCTCATCCCAATTCCAATTTTCCTTAGGCTCAGGAATTCCGTATTCTTCCATAAGCTTTGTATTAACCATTAAAATATTGTTATCCCAGAATGTAGGAATTCCATACTGATCTCCTTTATAACTGTATAAACTACTTAAACTTTCCAAATATTGGCTCATATCAACATTTTTATCTTTTATATAGTCTTTCATATTAACTAACATTCCATTGTCAGCATACTTATTAAAATTAACAGCATTCATCCAATATATATCAGGAGCTGACCCCCCAGCTGCTGCTGTTTCCATTTTAGTCCAATAGTCTGCAAATGAATATTGTTCTACCTTAATGTCTACATTTGGATTTTCTTTTTCATACCCATCTATCAAAGTTTCTACAGCTTCCATATGAGTTTTATCCCATATAGCATATCTTAGTTCAACTTTCCCATCAGCACTATTTCCTCCAGTAGAACTACATCCCGTTAGCCCTAGCACTACAGATAAAACTGCTCCTGTTATAATTCCCCTTTTTAAAAACATATCAAATCCCCTTCCCACAAATTAAACTAATCAAATATTTTTTCCTGAATATTTCGATAATTTTCTTTAATTATATGATATATAAATGTGAACTCATTGTATTTGTAAATTTATACACTTTTTTTATAATTTTGTGTAATAATATATTATGCTTCAGCCTTTATCTTTTCTATTGCCTCATCCCAAAACTTTTCAATATTAACAACTTCTTTATTTAATCTAGAATACTCAGCTGCAAATGCCATGATATGACTTTCAACAGATTTTTTAGCACTAGTTCTTCCTTCTCCACCGTTTTCTGAAACTAGTTTAACAAAGTCTTCCATTATTCCATAATCACCGCCTCCATGGCCTCCTTCTACCTCTTCTGGAATAATAGTTTCTATAGTATTTTCCCCAAATTTCTCAAACTTTTTAACTTCTATAATATTTTTAACGTGATTTCCTCCTACTTCACCATGAGTAAACATCAGTTTAATAGTTCTGTTACATTCTTCAGTAAATGCAGATAAGTTAAATGTAGCTGTTATATCATCTTCAAATTCAAGTATAGTTACCATGTGATCTACAACATTATTATCACATTTATATACGCATCTTCCATATGGACCCGTTCTTAATGCTTCTTCTAAATTTTCTTTACTCGGTACTGGATGTACTACTTTTGCAAATATAGGTTTTTCCGATAAATATAATTTTTTAGCTGAGTATGGGCATCTCTCTTCTACTTTACAGTCTAAACATCTATCGGCCATTCCTTCTTTAAAATTTTTATCTCTCATATGAGTCAAATGTCCAAACGCAGATATATTATTGCATTTCTTACCTGTTAACCATAATAATATATCCATATCATGACAACTTTTAGCTAGTATAAGAGGACTCGTTTCATTGCTATTTCTCCAGTTTCCTCTAGTAAATGAATGTGCAAAATGCCAATACCCTATATTCTCATTATGTTGTATGCTAACTAGCTCTCCTAGCTCTTTGCTATCTACTATTTCTTTTAATTTTGAGAAAAAAGTAGTATATCTAAGCACATGGCAAATCATAAACACTTGATTTGGGTGCTTTTTAGCTAACTCCCCTAATTTTACTATATCTTCTAACTTGTTTGACATTGGTTTTTCAAGCAATACATGATATCCTTTTTCAAGAGCTATCTTAGTTGGTTCATAGTGTGACTCATCATTATTAGCTATTATAATCGCATCAGCCAATCTTTCTTTTTCTAGTAAATTTTCCCATGTTTTAAATACATTTTCAGATTCTATATTATGTTCTTTTACACATATATCTCTTCTTATATCATGTGGCTCTGCCACTGCAACAACTTTACCTAATTCTTCATGATGTTTAAAATATGGAGCATATGCATGCATACCTCTTGCCCCCGCACCTACTACTGCTACTGTAATTTTCTTCATTAATCATTCCCCCATTAATTTTGAAGTTTTTTATTTACTTATTAAGTATATTCTAGTACTTTATTTCTTATATGTATTTGCACTTTTGTATAAATGTTTTACATTTTTATGTATTATATTAAACCTTAAACTATAACTAAATTTGATTTTTTATGCTATTTTTTGTAAAATATTATTAGGAAAAAGATTTCATGGTTTTGGGGGGATATTAAATTGTTTAAACAAACTACTTGTTTATCTTTTAAAAAATATGGGGAGGCTTTATCATCTTTATCTGATGATATTATAATTTGTGAGAAAAAAAAATCTATTACACTTTTAGAAAAATCTATTACTAAACTTTTTTATGCAGAATTTGACATCCATATAAAGTTGCAAAGCGGAGTCGTGCTAATTGTTGTTTCTAATGATTCTAATTTTAATAGTATAGAATCGTTTATCTTAAATAGTAAAATAAAACTAAATAAAGGAGTTTTTTATAATTTTATACCAATATCAGATAATTGTAATGTAGATTTATATGGTAATAGTCTTTTTTTAAATTCAATAAACATTGTTCAGGATTATAATTATAAAGAAATAGTGCCTAAAATTTTAATAAGTAAGATTTATACTAAATTTTATCAAGAAAAGCCAACTAATTATTTATTCAAAGGTGAAAAACATAACTTTTGGGAACTTACATATGTAGATAGAGGCGTTTTATATACTGAAGTAAATGGAAAGAAGTTTAAGTTAAATCAGGGGGATTTATTTTTCTATGCTCCAAATGAATATCACTCGCAATATACTGATAATAAAAAGTCTTGTTCATACTTAACAGTAAGTTTTGAAATGGATTTCAATGATACATTACTTCTTTCAAATAAAGTATTTACCTCTACAAAGGACTTATACACTATAATAACTAAGCTTATGAAAGAACTTAATTCTACACATTTATATTGTGATGAGCTTTCTATTTGTTATTTAAAAGAATTAGTTTTAAAAACTTTAAGCATTGATTTTGAAACTTCTATTGTAAAACCAGCTAATAAAATCCAACAATTTTATGACGATGAACTTTTAAATTCAATATTGAAATTTATAAATGAAAGCATCTATGATTGTTTGGATATTCAAACTATATGTGATAAGTTTTCAATAAGCAGTTCTAAGTTGCATTTATTATTTAGATCTAATTTAGAAACTACAGTTAAACTTTATATAAACAATTTAAAGTTAAAGAAAAGTAAAGAACTTATAAAAGAAACTAATTATACAATTAGTGAGATTTCTGAAATTTTAGGATTTAATTCTATTCATTACTTTTCCAATAAATTTAAAAAAGTTTATGGTTTTTCTCCAAGCGAATATTTAAAATCAGTAAACAAAAACTATTAAAGACTAGGATATAATCCTAGTCTTTATTTATTAAGCAGTTATTTTTTCATCATCATCAGTACCTATCATTGCAGTTAATTTTTTATTAAATGCAAGTAATATGAATGTACCAACTACTAAAATTACAGGTATAGAAATGAATGTTTGCATAAGACCCATTTTTTCTATTATCATTTGAACATATCCTGCTGCTTTGTTTGCAAAGAAAGTCGCACATGCCCAAACCCCCATAAGTAAAGATAAGTATTTAGCTGGAGCTATTTTACTTACTAATGAGTTTCCAAGTGGTGAGAAACACATTTCTCCTATAGTTTGGAATAAAACGAATAGCATTACCCAAACAACACTAGCTTTAAAAGTAGCAGGAGCTCCTACTCCTCTTGAAAGTTCAGCAACTATTACAAATCCAAATGCTACTGCTAAAAATATATATCCTAACGCTATTTTTTGAGCCATACTTAAGTCACCTTTTTCTCTTTTAGATAACATAGTCCATATAGATGCCATTATTGGTCCTAAAACCACACATAAAAATCCATTTAATGTTTCTATCCATATTACAGGTATTTCAAATGATCCAATTGATAAATCAACATAATCATTCATATATAATGCTAGAGAAAAACCTGCTTGGTTGTAGAATACCCAGAAGAAAATTGAGAAAAATGATAATATGAATATTACTTTTACTCTAGATTTTTCTTTCTTAGTTAAAGGTCTATCTACATTTTTAGTTTCTACAGTATTGCCAGCTTTCTTATCAAGCATTTTTTGAGGATATTTGCCGGCTTCTCCTAAAAACTTCATAGTACATATAAATAATAATCCACCAAGTAACGTAACTATTGCAGCTAACATGAAACATTGTCTAAATCCATATGCAACAACATGTCCATTTTCTATAACTGCAAAAGTTTTAGTATATAATATACCTATAGTTAATGTTCCTATACATGATCCTAAGTTAACAAATGTATATAATATAGAGAATGCTGAATCTTTTCTAGTATTATCATCATATAGTTCCCCAACTAATGCATTTAAATTCCCTTTAAAAAATCCTGTTCCTATAGATATTAATATTATCATTGCATGAACCCAAATTACACTGGTAGCAAAATATCCTAATGCATATCCCGCTGCCATTATAATCGTTCCTATTATTACACAATATCTAGCTCCTATCCATCTATCACATATCATTCCCCCAAATATAGGTGCCAAATAAGTGAAGGCTGCCAAGTTTGCTACTATAACTGTTGCATCAGCCTTATCTACCCCTAATCCCCCTCTAACTACTGTTTCAGCTAAGAATAATAATAATAATATCTTTGATCCGTAATATGCGAATCTTTCAAACGTGAAAGTTAACCCACAAACATACAACCCCTTAGGATGTTTTGTAGGTGCAGATGCTGTATTTGCCATCTTAAGTCCCCCTTAAATTTTTAATTTTATAATTAAAACAGCTTTACATTTAAAAAGCTACCTTATTATACTTTTAATCTATACTCCCCTAGTATATTTTTTTAACCATACATTTTCTTCTTCACTTAAATATGGAGATATTTTTTCATAAACTAATCTGTGGTAATTATTTAAATAATCTCTTTCCTCTTTATTTAAATAATCAATATTTATTGCATCTAAATCTATAGGTGCAAATGTTACCACTTCAAATTCCATGAATTGACCATATTCATTTTTCTCTGCTTTTTTAGTTATAAGTTCATTTTCGATTCTTATTCCATGAGAACCTTCAATATATATTCCAGGCTCATTAGTTGTTACCATACCTTCTTCTAGAGTAGCTGTTTCTAATCTGTTAGGAGCTATTTTCCATCTAAATCCATTTGGAGCTTCATGTATAGTTCCTAAGAAACCTACTCCATGGCCTGTTCCACATTTGTAATCTAATCCTAAATTCCACATTGGTCTTCTTGCTAATATATCTAGGTTATATCCCTTTGTTCCATATAAGAATTTAGCCATAGATAAATTTATCATTCCCCTAAGAACTGCAGTAAAATGCATCTTTAACTCACCATTTACTTCCCCTAAAGCTATGGTTCTTGTTATATCTGTTGTTCCGTCAAAATATTGACCACCTGAATCTATTAAAAATAAGTCTCTAGCTTCCAATTTATAATCACTTTCAGGTGTAGCACTGTAGTGCATCATAGCTGCATGTTCTCTATATCCAGCTATAGTTGCAAAACTTGGCTCTATAAATCCTTTTTGGGCACGTCTTAACTCTTCCAATTTTTCTGATGCACTTATTTCAGATATTTCTATATTTCCTACATTATTCTTTAACCAATACATAAATTTGGTAAATGCTACTCCATCTTTTAAGTGGCTCTTTCTAACGTTTTCTAATTCAATATTATTTTTTACAGCTTTAAAGTTCATTGTAGGATTAGGCGCATTTATCTTTTGAACTTCATTTGGTAAATTATTATATATTGAGTAGCTAACTTTACCCTCATCTAATAACACTTTTTCAGTTTTATCAATAGTTTTAACAAATTCATATATATCATCGTATTTTTTTATTATTACATTTTCTGTCTTTAATTCATTTATTATTTCTTCATTTAATTTGCTTTCCTCTATGAATAAGTAAACTTCATCTAATGTTATTATTGCGTATGAAAGAACAACCGGAGTATACTTAACATCTCTTCCTCTTATATTAAACAGCCATGCTATATCATCAAGAGTTGTTATAATATGAGATGTTACATTTTTTTCTTTCATAACTTCTCTAAGTCTTTTTAATTTCGAACTAAATGTCTCCCCTGCATAATTAACCTTTAATAAAAAAGCTTTCTCTTTTGATAAAGAAGGTCTATCGTTCCATACTTTATCCACTAAGTCATACTCATACTTTATGCTTACATTTTTTCCTTTTAACTTTTCTTCTAAACGTTTGCCCTCATCTGCAGATATTAACCTACCATCAAATCCTAATATAGACCCTTTAGATAACTTCTCACATATAAATTCTTGAGTAGTAGGAACACCTTCTTCTCCCATTTTAAATAATTTAATCCCCGTATTTTTCAATTGATTTTCAGCTTGTATAAAATATCTTCCATCTGTCCAAAGTCCTGCTTCATCCATAGTTACTACTAAAGTTCCTGCTGAACCTGTAAATCCAGATATGTACGCTCTTGATTTAAAATAATCTCCTACGTATTCACTTTGGTGATTGTCTGAAGATGGTATTATATATGCATCTATTTTGTACTCCCCCATGTATTTTCTTAAACTCTCTAATCTACCACTTATCATAATACTCCCCCTTATCCTACATATAAAATTTTATGCATCATCTATCGCCCACTTATATAGTAACACCTGATGACATCGTTTTCAATATTTTTACATTATTTTTCTTATTTTTAAAATTTTAAGAATTAATTAAATA
>NZ_LBBT01000085.1 GCF_001006285.1 Paraclostridium benzoelyticum | reverse complement strand
GTAATTTAATAACAAATTAAAAATGAAATACAATAACAAATTGTAAAATAAATATTAAATTAATTTGACAAATTAAAAATGAAATACAATAACAAATTGTAAAATAAATATTAAATTAATTTGTTTTACAATTTGTTATTGTATTTTTACAAATAAAAAGATTTCTTTTTTTATGAGAAATATACCCAAATATAACTATTCAAAAAACGATTAGTAAATTAATAAAATATACAATAAATATTATTAAGACTAATTTAATATTGCTTTTAATATATCTAAAATATAGATAAGATTTACTGTGAAAAATATGTTGACATGGATTTAAATCTATGCTAGCATTAATCTCAAAATAAATACCTAAAATTCAGTGAAGAAGAGAGTAGTTTAAATGTATTTTATAGAGAGCCAAGGATGGTGGGAGCTTGGTAAAGAAGTTTAAATGAAGAGAGCTTTGGAGAAGGCTATTTGAACATTTTATTGATTAGTAAAGTAGTTGGTTTAATCTGCCTTAAAGATATGAGATAATAAGTTTACTTATTAATTAGAGTGGTACCGCGATAATTTCGCCTCTTAGTATTTTACTAAGAGGCTTTTTTAATATCCGAAATTATCAGAAGATATAGATTATTTAGGCCTATGAAAATATACCTTCTTAAATTATATTAGGAGGAAGTTTAAAATGAAAATTAAAGAAAAAGTTATACTAGCGTATTCTGGAGGATTAGATACATCAATAATAATACCTTGGTTAAAAGAAAATTATGATATCGATGTAATAGCAGTATGTGCAAATGTAGGGCAAGAAGAAAATATGGATGAAATTTATGAAAAAGCTTTAAAAAGTGGTGCAAGTAAAGCTTATATAGAAGATTTAAGTGAAGAATTTGTAACACAAGCAATATTTAAAGCTATAAAGGCTGAGGCAAAATATGAAAATAAATATTTACTTGGAACATCTTTAGCTCGACCTATAATTGCTAAAAGATTAGTAGAAATAGCTCATAAAGAAAATGCAAAATATATATGCCATGGTTGCACAGGAAAAGGAAATGATCAAGTAAGATTTGAAGCCTCAATATCAGCCATTGATCCAAGTATAGAAGTTATAGCTCCATGGAGATTATGGGATATAAAATCTAGAGAAGATGCAATAGACTATGCTAATGAAAATAATATAGAAGTTTCAGCAACCAAAGAAAAAATTTACTCTGTAGATGCAAATCTATTCCATATATCAACAGAAGGTGGAGATATAGAAAATTTAAAGAATGAGCATAAAGAAGATTTAGTATATAAAAAGTGTAAGCCAATTGAAAAGGCATCTGATATAGCAGAATATGTGGAGATTTATTTCGAAAAGGGGGAACCAAAGAAAGTAAATAATGAGCAACTTTCTCCTGTAGAAATAATAAAAACATTAAATGATATAGGGGCAAAGCATGGTGTAGGAGTTATAGACATATTAGAAAATAGATTAGTAGGAATGAAATCAAGAGGAATATATGAAACTCCAGGGGGGACTATACTATATGAGGCTCATAACATATTAGAAAGTGCTACGCTAGATAAAGACACAATACATTATAAGCAAGTAATAGCTCACAAGTATTCAGAACTTATATATAACGGAATGTGGTTTAGTAAATTAAAAGAATCAATAGATGCTTTTATAGAAGAAACTCAAGAAAATATAACAGGAACTGTAAAGATAAAGCTATACAAAGGTAATATAAAACCTGCTGGTATATTTACGGAAAATGCATTATATGATGAATCTATATCTTCATTTGGAGATAGTGAATTATATGATCATAAAGATGCAGGTGGGTTTATAAATTTATTTACACTTCCTTTAAAAATAAAAGCATTACAATAAAATAAGCATAGATAAAATTATATATTAACTGTTTAAAACATAATTCATAAAATTCGGGTTTATTAAACAAATATAAATTCTATGAAAAAGAGAGTAGATATAAAAACAAATATTAGATACATTACGAGGTGAAGTTTATGAAACTATGGGGTGGGCGTTTTAGAAAAGAAGAAAATAAGCTTATGGAAGAGTTTAACAAATCATTTGATTACGATAAAGTATTGTATCAAAAGGATATAGAAGGAAGTATTGCTCATGTATATATGCAAGTTAAGTGCAATCTTTTAACAGAAGAAGAAGGCATAGCTATAACTGATGGGTTGGTAAAAATTCATCAAGATATATATAATAAAAAACTACTATTAGAAGGTAGCTATGAGGATATACACAGTTTTATAGAAATAAACTTAATACAAAGAATCGGTGAAGTAGGAAAAAAACTACACACAGCTCGTAGCAGAAATGATCAAGTAGCAACAGATATGAGACTATTTGCTAAAGAAAGTACTATAGAAATAATAGATTTAATAAAAAACTTTAAGAAAACTTTAAAAGAAGTTGCTTACAAAAATTGTGTAATCATGCCAGGATATACTCATTTACAAAGAGCCCAAGTTGTAACATTTAAACATCATTTAATGGCTTATTATAGCATGTTTGATAGAGATGAAAAAAGACTTACTAACGCTTTAGAAATATTAGATGAATGTCCTTTAGGATGTGGAGCATTAGCAGGAACTACTCATAATATTGATAGAGAAACTACTAAGGAAAAATTAGGATTCAGTAGAGTTGTAGAAAACTATATGGATGGTGTAAGTGATAGAGATTATCTACTTGAGCTTATGAGTGATTTTTCTATAATAATGATGCATTTAAGTAGATTAAGTGAAGAACTTATATTATGGAGTAGTCAAGAATTTAAATTTATAGAAATTGATGATTTATATACAACAGGTAGCAGTATAATGCCACAAAAGAAAAATCCTGATGGTGCTGAGTTAATAAGAGGAAAAACGGGCCGTGTTTATGGAAGTTTATTTGGATTATTTACTGTTATGAAAGGTTTACCACTTGCTTATAACAAGGATATGCAAGAAGATAAAGAAGGTTTCTTTGATAGTGTAAACACTGTACAAATGTGTATTTCTATTATGGAAAGAATGATTGCTACTTTAAAAGTAAATGAAGAAAACATGAAAAAAGCTGTTAAGCATGGATTTTTAAATGCTACTGAAGTTGCAGATTACTTAGTTAAAGAAGGAGTTGCGTTTAGGGATGCTCATGGAATTGTGGGAAGTATAGTTATTTATTGTGAGGACAACAACAAGGCTATTGAAGATTTAGAAATAGATGAACTTTTAAAGTTTAGTGATGTATTTAAAAAAGATATTTATGATTTTATAGATTATGAAAATATATTAAATAAAGGATCTAAAAATAATTTATTATAGATAAACTCTCTATTTAATTACATATTTCAAAAAAATATAAAGCATTAGTAAGGCTATAATACACTATAGCATTATTAATGCTTTAAGTTATTTTAGAAGAAATTTAAGAGTTGTTTTTTAACAAATCTTTTAATTTTATAATATCGTTATCATTATCTTTATCCTCAAACTTTACTCTTCTAGAATTTTGCACATCTGTTTCCTTAGAGTCTAACATAGTTAATAAAATAGTATCAGGATCTGGAATTACTATATTATTAACTTTGAATTCCTGTTCTTTTTCAGTAAGTTTTTCTCCTTTAATTTCTTTTTCAGTTATAGTTTTGCTTAAAATTATTTGCTCAATCGCTTTTAATATAGGATCCTTATCTTCTTTTTTTGATGAATTATAAAAAGTGTTGTTTGGTGAAGTTAAAAAATTATTATTTCTGATTAGATTTGTAATCATGATTGCCTATCCTCCTAAGTCTTATTATAAATATATTCGTAAAAAATTAGGAAAACTTTAGTAAACCTACTGATTTTTATGTGAATTAAAAAAAGTAAGGTTTATTTAAGGTTGGGTTTATTTTTAGTTAAGAATGAATGTATAAAATAGAGTTAAATAAAGCACGGATAAAGAAAAGGAGAGAATATGATAAAGTTAAAAAATATTAATAAATATTATGGCAAATTTCATGTCACTAAAAACTTAAGTTTAAGTGTAAATAGTGGTGAAATCTATGGGCTTGTAGGAAAAAATGGAGCAGGTAAGACAACAATTTTTAAAGTTATATTAGGATTATCAGAATTTAGTAGTGGAGAATTATCAATAAAAGGTAGTAAAGATAAAAATGAATTGCTTGCAAATAGGAAAAAAATAGGGTTTTTCATAGGGAAAAACTTCTTTGATTATTTAGATGCTAGAGAGAACCTAAACTATTATAGACAATTAAAAGGAATCAAGGATAAAGGAGAAATTGATAGAGTATTAAAAATAGTAAACTTACATGAAACAAAAGCAAAATATAAAAACTTTTCTATGGGAATGAAGCAAAGATTAGGAATAGCAAATGCGATACTGGGTAGCCCAGAAATACTAATATTAGACGAACCTACAAATGGACTAGACCCACAGGGAATAGCGGACATTAGAAACTTAATAAAGAAATTAAATGAAGAGTACAAAATGACAATAATAGTATCTTCTCATATTCTTGGAGAATTAGAACATACTGCAAATAGATTTGGTATTGTTCACGAAGGAAAAATACTTAAAGAAATAGATAAAAACAATTTGGAAAGTGAAGCAGATACTATAGAGATTAAAGTAAGTGATATTGAGAAAACAAAGAAAATTTTAAAGGAAAATAAAATAGAAATTTTACAAGAAAAATCATCTACAAAGACGTTAGAAGATTACTACTTTGAATTAGTAGAGGGGGCGAAGAAATGTTAAATTATTTAATAGCAGATTTAAACAGAATAAGTCGTAAAAAATCTTTAATATACACGGTAGCAACTTTTTTAGGGCTATTCCTTACAATGGTATTTATAATATATACTCCAAATTTAGATGGAGGAGGATATATTTCAAAAACAGATTTATTTTTAGGATTCTATCATTTAGTAGTAGGGATACCAATATTTTTATCAATATACTCAGATGATTTTAAAAGTAAAGCAATGCAAATAGCTATAGGATATGGGATTGATAGAAATAAAATTATATTAACAAAAGCAATAGAAACAGTAATATTATCAGTAATTTCAGGTGTATTGTTAGGTGTACTTGTAACAGTTGTACCAAAGATTTTAGGACTTACTCTTACGCACGAACAGTTTTTACAACTGACTCTTGGCGCAGGAATAGGAGTACTAAAGATTATTGTATATGTAGGTATATCTACAATATTAGTTTGTTTTTATCAAAATGCAATGTATGGAACAATATCATTTGTATTGCTAGGATCAGGAACAGTAGGGATGATATTAAATCTTATACTTGCTCAACAGTTTGTAGTAGATTTAGTAGGAAATTTAAATGAACACGTGTTTACAACGTTGTTAGCTATAGAAAAACTAAACTATATAACAAAAGGAAGTTTTAACATAACTTCAATAATAGAAATTATACTATACATGGTAATACCAGTAATAGTTTCAATGATTATATTTAGAAAAAAAGAACTTGAATTTTAGGAGGAAGAATATGAAAAAAACATTAGGAATTTTAATAGTCGTATCAATAATTGTAGGTGGAGCACTTTGGGCAAAAGGATATTATAATAATAGATATGTGGCATCAGAAACTTATTATACACAAGTACCAACAGATGAAGTAAATAAAGATTCTTGGTTAGTAAATAGTGAAGGTGAAAAACAAGAAAAAGGAAAAGAGTATAAATTAATTGGATATGACAAAGAAGGAAATAAAAGAGAAGTAGATTTTACTAAAAGAGGGACTGCAAAGGATTATTATGCACCAGGGACTTACATCAAGATAAGTGCTAGTAAAACAATTTCTCTTGGAGAAACTACAATTAATAAAGAGGATGTACCTGCAAAAGCTTTAGAAAAGATAGAAAAAGAAGGAACTAGACAATAAAAGATAAATGCAGTGATTTCAATTGTTTAAATATGAATTGTTAAACAAATTATATATGAAACTTAATTACAAATTCAAAAAGGAATTGTAAAACAAATTGTTATACAATTCCTTTTTAATTTAAGTTTACTTATTCTTCTTCATCAACAAATTCAAATAAACTCTCAACTGAAGTATTAAAGACTTTTGCGATATCCATAGCTAACTTAAGAGATGGATTATATCGACCATTCTCTAAATGAACTATAGTCTCACGTCTTACTCCAACCAATTTAGCTAATTCATTTTGTTTAATAAGAGTTTTTTCTCTATACTCTTTAATATTTGTTTTTAAAATAGGCATTTAATTATAAAGTCCCTTTCTATCATAGTATATATATGATAATAACCTAAAAATTGTAAGTAATAGCAAAGTTATTATAATTACTAATCCAAGAATATTAACAGATTTAAAAATATAAGAAGTATTCGGCGTTGTAGCAGCCATACCAATTAGGGTTATTGATACAAGCATAAAATCTATACTCATTTTATTTACTTTTGATAATATAGTTTCAGATAATTCATAATTAATCCCCCTGACTTTAAGATGTGAAATTAACATAACAACTATCCATATATTCCATGCTAATGTTACATAATTTGAATACTGTGAGTCAAAATAAAGGTCAAATATTGAACTTAGTAAAATAAAGATCATTGTGAAAATATCCAAAATAAGTTGTGCTTTGATAGTAAATTGACTATTAGACATATAGTCGTCCCTCTTTAAAAGTGATATATTTATAACTTAATATGTTATAAATATATCACTTGGGAAAAGATTTTTCAAGTATCAATGTTAGAAATATATAAC
>NZ_LBBT01000084.1 GCF_001006285.1 Paraclostridium benzoelyticum | reverse complement strand
TATACAGAAATTATAAATCCAAAATATACTTATGAGAAGTTGGCAAATATAAATACATTATTAGGCCAATATGAAACAAAATTTAACTCTAAAAATCAAAATAGAGTTAGTAATATAAAATTAGCTATAAATAAAATAAATAATGTATTGATAGACTATAATGAAGAGTTTTCGTTTAATAATATCATAGGTAAAAGAAGTACAGAACAAGGATTTAAGAGCGCGCCTATAATAGTAAATGGAGAAATGCAATTAGGAATGGGTGGAGGAATATGTCAGGTGTCTAGTACTGTATATAATGCTGCACTATACTCAGGACTTGAAATCGTACAGGCTAGAAATCATAGTATACCTAGTGGATATATAGAAAAAGGAAGAGATGCTACTGTATCTTATGGAAATATTGATTTAATATTTAAAAATAATTATAAAAGTCCTATTCTAATAAAAAATGAGATAAGAGATAATAAAATAATAACTAATATATATGGGAATGAAAATGATAAAAAAATAGTAGATATAAGAACTGATATATCAGGAATTATAAAGCCTAAAACTATAGAAAAAGAAAGTAAAGCTTTATATGAAGGAGAAACTAGAATAGAGAGCAAAGGCAGAAATGGATACAAAGTAAAAACATACAGGGTTTATAAAAATGAAGATGGATCTTCTATAAATGAAGAATTAATTAATGAAAGCTACTACCCTCCTAAAGATAAAGTTTTAATAAAGGGAACAAAGAAAAAGGTGGATACAAGCAAAAACTTGAACTCTGAAATAATATAAATCTCCTAATGTAAGGAGATTTATATTATTTTATTTTTTTATAAGTTTTTAGAAATGAAAACTTTTGATATAATTAGATTTATAAAATGTTAAGGAGGATTACGTATGTCTTTAAACATCGTATTGGTAGAACCTGAAATACCACAAAATACAGGAAATATAATAAGGAGTTGCGCTGCAACCGGGACAACTCTTCACTTAGTTAGACCATTAGGTTTTTGTATGGATGACAAATATCTAAAAAGAGCAGGTTTAGATTATTGGGATTTAGTTGAAATCAAATATTATGATAGTTTTGATGAAGTAAGAGAACAAAATCCAGATGCTAAATTCTTTTACTCAACAACTAAAGCTAAACAAACACACTCAGATGTAAAATATGAAGAAAATTCATTTATAGTGTTTGGAAAAGAAACTAAAGGATTACCTGAAAGCTTAATAATGGATAATTTAGAAACTGCAATAAGAATACCTATGGTTGATATAGAAAAAGCTAGATCTTTAAATTTATCAAATTCTGTGGCTATAGTATTATTTGAAGCGCTAAGACAAATAGGATATCCTAATTTAAGATAAAGTGTATACTATATACTGATAAATAGGTTAGAAAAGAAGGTAAGAAATCTTATTGTGATTATGATAAAGTTTTCCTATCTTCTTATTTTTTTAAATTGTATACACTAAATATTAAAAAAAGTGAATAAAATTAAAATTAAATGTAGAAAATATTTTACATATAGTGTAAAATTTATGGTAAGAAATTATAAGAAAGATGTTCATAGGAGGTAATTATGAAACTTAAAAAGTTATTGTCTATAGGTCTTGTTACTGTATTAACAGGATCGATGTTAGTAGGATGTAGTCCTTCTAAAGATTCAAAAGACAGCAATTCAGGTGGGGATGACAAAGTAAAAGTAACTATGATAACTGACGTTGGTGGAGTAAATGACCAATCTTTTAACCAAAGTGCATGGGAAGGTCTAGAAAAAGCTAAAAAGGACTTAGGAGTAGATGTTAAGTACATAGAGTCTAAGCAAGAATCAGATTACGCTAACAATATAGAAACAGCAATAGATGATGGAGCTGACTTAGTAATAGGTGTTGGATTTAAAATGGAAAAGGCTATAGGTGATGCTTCAAAATCTTACTCAGATCAAAAATTTGCATTAATAGATGCTGATTTCGGTGGTAAACCGCCTAAAAACGTAGAAAGTATAATGTTTAAGGCAGAAGAATCATCATACTTAGTAGGATTAGTAGCAGGGAAACTTACTCAAACTAACAAAGTAGGATTTGTTGGAGGAATGGAAGGTCCAGTAATTGAAACTTTCCAAGCTGGATTTACAGCAGGAGTTAAAGCTGCAAAACCAGAAGCTGAAGTAATATCTCAATATGCAAATAGTTTTGCTGATCCAGCAAAAGGTAAATCTATAACTAATCAGATGATATCTAATGATGTAGATATAATATTCCATGCATCAGGTGATACTGGTAATGGAGTCATAGAAGCGGCTAAAGAAGCTGGTAAAAAAGCTATAGGTGTTGATAGAGACCAAAATAGTGTTGCACCAGAAACTGTTATGACTTCAGCTATAAAGAGAGTTGATGTTGGTGTTTATGATACTGTTAAAAACTTAGTTGATGGTAAGTTCAATGGTGGAAAAGTAACTGTTTATGGGCTAAATGAAGATGGAGTTGGAATAGCAGATACTACAAAAGAAGATGTAGCTCCTGATATATTAGAATTTGTTAACCAACAAGGTGACAAAATTAAGAGTGGAGAAATAAAAGTTCCAGCTACAATGAAAGATGTAAAATAATTAAATTAATTTAATAAAAAAGGCTAGCTAGGCTAGTCTTTTTTTTGTCCAAATTAACTATGATAAAAATTTAAATAAATTGTTTTAGATAAATAAATGTAAATTAGATTTAAAATGAATTTCTTATATTAAGGTGAATTAAATAATTAAAAAA
>NZ_LBBT01000083.1 GCF_001006285.1 Paraclostridium benzoelyticum | reverse complement strand
TAAATATTTAACTATTAAAAATACTCTCTACATTAAACCTTAGCTTCTGAGTTATCTACATTAATACAGATAAAACCCATAAATTTATCAGAAGTAGCTTGAGTATAAAAATAGTATTTATATCTTAGAAGGTACCTTGAAGTTAAACCAAAGGTATCTTCTTATTTTTTGTCTATTTTAACTAGTATGTACATATATATTATTAAAACACATTCAATTAAGGAGGTTAGTATGGGAAGTATAATAAGTAATTTATTTACATCGATATTTACAAATCCTATAACATTAATATTTATAGGTATTACAATAATTCACTCAGTTATAAACGTTATAAAAAACAATAAAATCTATGATTTTGTGCAAGAGAAATTGAAGGAGTTAAATTTAAATCCAGAAGAAAGTGATATAGTATCTATTGCTAATAATAAGTACGAATCATATAAAAGCACATATCCATATGCAGAAATAAACATGAACACATTTGTAGAAGAAGTTATATCTGACTTTTCTAAAGATAGTAAGATTATAATAAATGAAATAAAAGCTGTTAAGAGTTCACCTTCATTATGCATATTGTTAGGAGTTTTGGGTACATTTGTAGGACTTACAATAACTCTTGCAAGTATCGATAAGAGTGATATCGTAAACTCAATGACTCTTGCTATAGGCAGTATGCAAATCGCATTCGCTACAAGTATTGTAGGGATAATATGTTCAGTAACCATAAATGCATATATAAAATATAAAAATTGCGAGAGTATACTGTTACAATTGATGCTTAAACTAGAAAATATTATGACAGTTAAATCTAGCAATAACAAAGGAGAAGTTTTAGATTCAAAGTTAAATGAAATTAAGGTATGTATAAAGGATATCAGTAAAGCCATAAGCGCTATAGAAAGATTTGATAAGATTTCTAAAGATTTACATGACTTTAATGACGATTTTATATCTTCTATAGGGCAATTAGGTAATATGTTAAATGGATCAAACGATTCTATAAAGGCGTTTGATCAAAGCATAAGAAAATTAGATAAACAATTTAGTATACTTAATTTAAAATTTGTTAAGTTATTTGATACATATGAATCTCAAAGTAAAATTTATAATGAAATAGTAGAAAATGTAAAAGAGTCTTCAAAAGATATAAAAACAGTAAATCAAAGTCAACTTGCTATTAAAGACTATATAAGAGATGTAAATGCTGGATTTGCATTATATGAAAGAAATATACAAGATCTTATGGTGAAGTTAATCTCTCACGAAAATAATTTACTTATAAAACAAAATAGTATGAATGAAAACAATGTAACCTTAAAAGAGGATATACACAAGTTAACATCCGTTATAGATGAGCAGGCTAGATCAGTAATTGACCAACTAGAACTTGTATTTAAGTATATAGATATATATAAAGAAGCTTTAGACATGTCAAATTCAATATCATTAGAATCTGCTGTTAAAAATAATGAAGTTTATGATAATCCCAACCAAACTTTCGATTTAGATGAATTAGACGAAATTGAATTGTATGATGATGATGAAGAAGAGGAATTAGAGTATGATAAATAAATATAGAAGAACTGTAAATAAAGAGGAAGAACATAGTAATTTTTGGCCTACATTTACAGATTTATTAGCAACGATTTTAATGGTTGTTATAATGCTTTTAATTAGCTCTGAAAGTATGGTTGGAGGAGTAGAACAAGGAATAGCAAGTAACGTTAATAATTCAGTAAAACAAACTTTAAAAGAAAATGGAATTCCAATAGAAATTGACAAGGAAAGTGGAGAAGTTACATTTGGAGAAACTGCATTATTTGATACAGATAGTGATCAGTTAAAGCCAGAAGCTAAAGAAATCTTAAAAGTATTTGTTCCTAAGTACGCTGAAACTATATATAAAGATTATGGTGATTATATATCTAAAATAATAGTAGAAGGCCATACTGATGATGTAGGAACATATATATATAACTTAGACTTATCACAAAGAAGAGCTTTCAGTGTGGTAAACTTTATAGTTGGAGATGAAATAGGAGATTATAAGTATAAAGATAAACTAACAGAAGATATAATAGCTGTAGGTAGATCTAAAGCTGAACCTATAAAAAATAATGATGACAGTGTCAATAGAAATAAATCAAGAAGGGTAGAAATAAAACACGAAGTTAATGTAAATTAAAACTCCGAATATATGTTTGGAGTTTTTTTGTATTTAATACCAATTACGTGTTATAATTTATAGTGATTAGTTTGGAGGGATGAAAAATGACAGATAAACAAAAATTAGATAAGTTTTTAAAACTACAAAATAAAGGAATATCAATTGATGAAATAGCAACTCAATTGGATTCAGATATAAAAGCTTTAAGACGTTTTTTAAATAAAAATGGATATAAATCAGTAAAAGGAAAGTATGTAAAAAAAGATGGTATTCTTGAAAATGATTCAAAGCAAGATGTAAAACAATTAGAGTTAACAATAAATTCGGCTAAAGCATCTAAATCATCATCTAAAGATACTAAAACATCTACAAAAACAAAAAAAAGTAATGTTTCTAGTAACAATTCTAAAAAAAGTTCAAAAACTAATAATACCAAAATCCCAAAGGTATATAAAGCTAAACCAGCGAAGGTTAATGTTAGTGCTGAAGATTTAGATAAACTTTGCGAAGTTTATGACTGGTATTTATCAGTTAAAGATATAAAATCACTTAAACCAAAGACAACGAAATCTAAAAAAGATATTTTGATAGAGAAATGTGATATGACTGATTTAAAAAGTACTAGAGTTCAAGTTGAAAAATCCACATGGGAAGAGTTTGAACGATTATGTAGCAATTCTGATCATACTAAACAAGAAATAATAACTCAAGCTATAAAGGATTTTCTAAAACAATATAAGAATTTGGTTTAATAAAAAATAAATGAGCTACAGTATTTGTAGCTCATTTATTTTTTATTTATCACATAGTTTTTAATGTAAAAACTAAAGTAAACAAGAGCATAGGGATAAGTATTAGTATAGCTATTTTCTCAGAATTTTTTCTCATAAA
>NZ_LBBT01000082.1 GCF_001006285.1 Paraclostridium benzoelyticum | reverse complement strand
AAAATATTTATATATATTAATTATATCACATATAAACTATCTTTTTTCTTAATTTTCAGATTAATAAGCAAAAAACTTGATTTCTACATTTGTCAAAAAAAAAACTCGCCACTAGGCGAGTAAACATATACTTTAGTATGTAAGAAGAAAATTTAAAATCTTAGGTTAATTTAATTATACCACAATTTACCTAGATTGTATCAACTTAAGAAAAATTAAGAAATCTTTTAAACTAGTTTTGCTAAATTATATAAAGTTCTTGCTCCTTCTCCAGTAGCCCCTTTAGATTTGTATCCACTGTCCTTAGAACTAACACTAGTTCCTGCTATATCCATATGAATCCAAGGAGTATCTCCTACAAATTCTCCTATAAATAATCCAGCAGTTATACAACCACCATCTCTACCAGGACTATTGTTTAAATCAGCTTGCTTACCTTTTAAAACTTTTTTATATTCATCAAATACTGGCATTCTCCATATTTTTTCACCTGATGTTTTTGCTGCTTCATATAATAAAGTATAGAATTCTTCATTATTAGTTAATACAGGTGTTGCAACATCTCCAAGGGCTACTACAGCGGCTCCTGTTAATGTAGCTATGTCTACAACTTTATTAACCTTTTCTTTGTTTATAGCGTAATAAACAGCATCTATCAAAGTTAATCTACCTTCTGCATCTGTATTTAAAATTTCTATTGTCTTTTTGCCCATTGAATTTATTATATCTCCTGGCTTATATGCATTTCCAGAAATTAAATTCTCACAAGCAGCTACTACAGCTATAACATTTTTATTAAGTTTAGCTTTTGCAATACCACACATAGCTCCAATTACAGCTCCTGCTCCACCCATGTCTGTTTTCATATCAACCATAGAGTTTGTAGGTTTTATAGAGTATCCCCCTGAATCATATGTTAATCCTTTTCCAACTAAGCCTAATACATCTTCACTATTTTTATCTCCAAAGTATCTCATAACTATAAGTTTAGGCTCTTTATCAGAACCTTTAGATACTGATAAGAATGCATCCATTCCTAAATTTTCAATGTCTTGCTTACCATATATTTCGGTTTCAAAGCCAAACGTTTTACCTAATTCTATAACTTCATAAGCTAGAGTTGCTGGGTATATAACATTTGCTGGTTCATTCACTAAGCTTCTTGATACTAATGTCATTTGTGCAAGTAATTCACCTTCATTTATACTCTCTATGAAGTTTTCATTTAAGCCTAAATTTATTATTATTTCTTTATCAGTTTCATTACTTGTAATATACTTATTAAAATCATATGCCCCTAATTCAAGACCTTCTACTAAAGCTTTTACATGATCTTTATTTAAGTACTCTTCTATATTTAAAAAACTTACCTTTTTAGATTTCATTTTTTTCAATTTTCTTGATATGTCTCCACCAATATTTCTTATTTCATCCATAGATAAGTTTTCATCATTTCCTAATCCAACAAACATTACGTTTAAAAATTTATCTTCTGTATATACTTTATTTAATTCTATATTACAACAAGTAGGTTCAAATTCTTCTTTTAAAGCTTCTAAAGCCTTTTCTTTAAATTCAACTTTTTTATTACTGTCTATAAAAAATATACTTAAATCATTTTCTTGTATCAATTTTTTTTCATTTGCAATCTTTATACTCATAATATACCTCCAAATAAATTTATAATAGATACTTACCCACTTTGTAAATATCTACACTATAAATTTATTCTACATAAGCTATATTATTTCTTTCATTATATTAATAGTTTTTTGTAAACTTCCTTCAAGTTCTTTTTTCTTTTCTAAATCTAACTTATCTATTTTATCATTTACTATCTGCATAAACTTTTCTATTTCTGTATTAACTACAACTTCACCTTCTTCTGTTATACCATAGAAAGTGTTTCTTCTATCTTTAGAATCTTCTTCTCTATAAACATATCCTAACTCTACTAGCTTGTTTAAAAGTATACATAAGCTAGATGTTGAGACATATAACTCTTTACTTAAATTCTTTAACTCTATTTTTTCACGCTTTTGAATTTCAACCAAAGTAAAAAATTGTTTCTTTGTTAATACTTTACCTTTTTTATATCTATCAGTATTTGTTGCTTTAATCAAATTTTGATAATTATTCATACTTTGTATCAATAATTTTGATATTTCTTTATTTTCCATATGCTCACCTCTCCTATAATTTAAAACCCTGACAGTTTAATTTAACCCTAAAAATTAACTTGTCTTATATGTATTATACTATTGTTTTTCTAATTTTTTAAGTAACAAATGATTAAATTATAAAATATTTTTAAAACAATAAAAGCTATAGAAATTAATTAACCTTTTTCTATAGCTTTTATCCTTTATTTTAACATTCTTTTTTATCCTTGTTTTCACAATCATTATTTTTTAGTTTTTGAATTTTTTCTAGTATTTTAGGTGTAACACTTAATATATTATCAACCATATTTATATTATGATCTAAACTCATAAGTCTTGTTTCTCCATTTTCAACTACTACAAATGCTACTGGTTGAAGTGATATCGCACCTGCACTTCCTCCTGCAAAGTTTGAATCATCTGTGTTTTGTACTTCTTTTTTTTCACCTTGTCTTTCACATTGTCCTCTTGAATACTCGCCTCCACCTATACCAAATCCTATTGTAACCTTAGATATAGGAACTACTACTGTTGTTTCTGTTCTAATTGGATCTCCAATAATAGTATTTGCATCAATAGTTGTCCTAATTGAATCAAGAGTTGTATCCATTATACTCTTTATTGAACTTGCCGATCTCATTCACTTCACACTCCTCATTATATTTTACTTTTTTATATACTTTTATATCAATATATATTTTATAAATTCCCTTAATTAAAACTACTATATCCTTCATGGTAGGTCTTATATGTAAAACACCTTTATACTTTATGAAGTTTTGAGTATAGCAGGGTGTTACTTTTAAATACATTTTTTCTGAATCAAAATAATTACTTACATTTCCATATAAAATATTTATTAAGACGTATATAAAAGAAGTAAAATTTATATTTTCACTTCCATATGATAAATTAGAATATACTTCGCTTATTTGAACTTTCTTAACAGTTCGGTATAAAGCTCGCAAATTTTCTAATTGGATCATTTGTAATTTTATTTTTTTAGATTTACTTTTACTCTCCTTATTTTTTTTATTTTTCTTTTCTTCTTTTGGCTTACTTATAGGATAAACAGTTTTTGTTATATGGATTAAATTAAAAAAGTATCTAAGTGATACCCTTATCTCTGTATTTTTATTATCTATATCAGCTGTTACGATTACATGAATCCTACTATTTAAAATAAAAAATAGAATTGGTATTCCTACTACAATAGAAATAAATAAAATACTCATTAAATCTTTATAGTTCATATTTATATTATTTTCCATTTTTTCAAAAGTATGCAAAAAAATAGTAGATGATAAATAAATATTTTATATCATCTACTATTTTAAAATTTATTCGTTTTCATATTTTTCTATAGATGGCAAATCCTCTAGTTTTTCTATATTTAATAATTTTAAAAACTCATTAGTAGTTTTATAAATTATAGGTTTACCAATTCTATCTAATCTTCCCGCTTCATATATAAGGTCATTTTCAAGAAGTGTTTGTACAACCTTATCACTTTTGACCCCTCTTATTTCTTCTATTTCAACCTTTGTTATAGGTTGCTTATATGCGATAATTGTTAAAGTTTCTAAAGTTGCTTGACTTAAAGTTTTCTTTCTTTTTGGTTCTAATATATTTTTTACAAACTCTGCGTAATCTTTATTTGTACACATTTGATATTTATCTTGTAATTTAATAATTTGAATACCCCTGTTGTTTTCTTTATAATCTTCAATTAAGCTGTTTAACATTATCTCAATTTCTTTAGAAGAAAGTTCTTCGTTTATAGCATTATTTAAATCCTTTATGCTTATAGGTTCGCTATATGCAAACATTATAGCTTCTATAATATTTTTTATTTCATCACGTCTCATATTAACTCTCCATATTCCTCTTTATTAAGATATCTTCAAAGAATAAGTCTTGAACAACCATTATTTCATTTGTTTTTATAAGTTCTAAAACCGATAAAAAAGTTGCTATTATTTCATCTTTTTCATATGTATCTATAAGATTTGTAAATCTTATATTTTCTTTTTCTTTCATGATATCTCTAACATAGTGCATCTTTTCTTCTACAGATATAATACGAGTTCTAACAATCTTGTTTAACTTTTCATCTTTTACTTCTTCTAATTCATCTTTTTTTACTTTTAATATATGAGGAAGTATTTTTACTATAGAATCTAGAGATATTGTTTCTAAGTCTAAATTTTCTTCAACTACTACCTCTTCTTTCTTTCTATAAAATACATCTTCTATGTAAGTAACATTACTTTTTAAATCTTCTGTAGCATTTTTAAACTTTTTATACTCCACAAGCTTTTCCATAAGTTCAAGTCTAGGATCTTCCTCTTCTTCATCATTTCTTTGCTTGTATAGTAAGTATTTAGATTTTATTTGTAAAAGCTTCGATGCCATTATTATAAATTCACTTGCTATTTCTAAATCAAATTCTTCAAGCATATCTAAGTATGCTAAATATTGTTTAGTTATCTCTATTATAGATATATCCTTTATATCTATTTTATGCTTTGCTATAAGATCATATAAAAGATCTAGAGGTCCTTCATATACCTTAAGTTGTACACTATATTTCATAAATTACCTCGGTTTTTAGTATAAATTTACCATTTAAATTATAAATGTAGCCACTATACTATATAATACATTTACTATAGGATTTAATATTATTAAATGGAAATTAGTTAATATTAAAAGTATAAATATAAATGTACTCATACTTTCATACTTATAAGCAACATCATAATATTTAAGTGGTATAAATGTAGATATTATTCCCCATCCATCAAGTGGTGGCAATGGTAATAGGTTAAATGCTGCAAATCCTATACAATACGAAACTATAGCATTAAATATAATTAATATTGCTTCAATATTAGCAAATCTCATAAGGTTTGCAAATATTATAGCAGTCAACAGGTTAAATGCTGGCCCTGCTAAAGAAACTATTAAATTCCCAACCTTATAATTTTTAAAATTATTTGGATTTACAGGAACTGGCTTTGCCCACCCGAATCTTGCAATTATAAGCATTATAAGTCCTAATGGATCCAGATGTTTTAATGGATCTAACGTCATTCTTCCGCTCATTTTTGCAGTATCATCTCCTAAAAGATGAGCTACATATGCATGTCCAAATTCATGAACAGATATAGCAACTGCTATTCCTACTGCAGTTACCAAAAACTGACTTAACATATTCATTCAATTTTCTCCTATTTTTTAAGTTTTAATATTATTATAACAATATCTATGTTTATAATCAAATTATCATTGATAAAAATCTTATACTTAAAGATTTTACTTAGATTATTTTAGTAAGCGAAAAAAAGACCTAGTTTATCTAGGCCTTTTAAAACATGTTATCTATTACTCTTTCAAACATTCTAAAGTAACTTGCTTTATTTATATCTTTTTCATTTACAAGATCAACTTTACCTACTTGATTGTTTCCTTTATAAATGTTTATAGTTCCTAATTTAGTACCTTTTTTAACTGGCATTTTTATATTTTCACAAACTTGTATCTTTTTAGTAAAATCTTTGCTTTCACCTTTTTTGATAAGAGCTGTTAAATCTTCTTTTGCAACTAAGTTAACTTTATTTTCTTCAGCTTTATCTAATTTTAGTGTAGCTATAGCATCTCCTCTAGAGCATAGTTTAACACTTTCATAGTTCGCAAATCCATAACTTAAAAGAGATGATGCATCTTTAAATCTTTCTTGCGTTGTAGGTGCACCTAAAGTTGCTGCTACTAAATGTGTCTCTCCTCTTTTAGCTGATGCAGATAAACAATATTTTGCTTCTTGAGTAAACCCTGTTTTTACACCAGTTGCTCCTTGATAGTGTTTAATCATTTTATTAGTATTAGCAAGACCTATAGATACTTGTTTTTTACCAACTACTATTTTGTCCATCCAAGTTGTCAAATATTTAGTTATTTTTTCATGCTTTAATAATTCTTTAGACATTAAAGCTATATCATGTGCTGATGTATAGTGATTGTCTACTGGTAATCCGTTAGTGTTAGCAAAATGAGTATCTTTCATTCCCAATTCTTTTGCTTTATCATTCATCATACCAATAAACTCTTCTTCACTTCCTCCTATGAACTCAGCCATAGCTACACATGCATCGTTTGCAGAAGCAACTGCTATACCTTTTAGTAAATCATCAACCTTTTGAGTTTCTCCTGGTTCTAAGAAAATCTGACTTCCACCCATTTCCGATGCTCTTTCACTTATTTGAACCTGGTCATCTAACTTTATCTTTCCACTATCTAAAGCTTCAACTACAAGTAACATTGTCATTACTTTTGTAACACTTGCTGGAGGAAGTTTCTCATGTGAATTTTTTTCAAATAATATTTGTCCACTTCCTACATCCATTAGTATAGCTGATTTAGATGATAATTTCATAGATGTATTAGCTTTTTTATCATCTGCAAAAGCTGTAAAGCTAAAAGACATAAAAACCATCATAATAGCTAAAACTACACTAGTAAATCGTCTCATTAATTTCACCTCTTGATGTTTTATTTGATACTATTTTTTCACATTTTGCCTAAATTTATGCGAGTATTTTAATAAACATCAATTATAAGGTTTTTATATGGTTTTGTTTACCAAATAATTCTTTACAATTATATAGTATATGCAAGCTTCATTAAAGTTTTTTATATCCATTCCCAATATATCTTTAATTTTTTCTAGTCTATATATTAACGTATTTCTATGCAAATATATATTGTTAGATGTCTTGGATATGTTAAATCCATTTTCTATAAAAGCTATTCCAGTTTCTAAAACTAAATTATCTATCTTATCAATTAAATTATAATCAAATAAATTTTTATATATAATATCAGTTCCACATAGCTCAATCATATTATATAAAGCTAAATCAAATATATCAAAATATTTCCTATCACTATTTTCAATTGCTATGTATTTTTTTAATTTTTTAGTCAAATCTAGCTTAATATCAAACTCATCTTTACTTTTAATTTCTCCTAAATTTATTATGTATGTCTTTTCATAAGATTCAGTCTCTATGATTTGAGGGGTATCCTTATTTATTAAGTCTATATTATTTGTATTTAATATAAAATTTCCTTTATAGTTTACTATATTCACATCTTCATATAGAGTAGTTAAAATCTCATTTAATAAAGTCTTATTTACATTCTTTTGATATATCAAATAAAAATTTCCTTTTAAATTATTGATATTATTCTCTTCTATAAGTTCAATAACATACTTTTGATTGTCCCAAACTACAACTTGATGATTTTCTTTTAAAATGTCATTTTTATTATATTTGTATAAATTAATCTTTTTCCCCAATTGACTTTCAAAAAACTCTATTAAATCCTTCACCATCCCACCTCTTATTTTTTAGTTTACTTATATATATTATAAAACAAAAGCTGAGAAACCAAAATATACTCTTAGTTTCTCAGCTTTTAAATAGTTTACTATCTTATTGCATTAGTAGTTTCTTTATCAAATAGATGAACTTTATTTTTATCTAGAGCTAATTTTAAATTCTGACCGTATTTAACATTGTATCTTGAATCAAATCTTGAAGTTATACTCTTACCTCCAACAGTTAAGTATGCATATACTTCTGCCCCCATAAGCTCACTTATTTCTACTGTAGCATTAAATATTGTATCTTGGCTGTTATCTATAAATATATCTTCTATATGAATGTCTTCTGGTCTTATTCCTAATACAACTTCTTTACCTATATAACCATTTTTCTTTAATATATCCGCTTTTGTTTTGTCTAACGCTACTTTAAGATCTTTAGCATTTGCGAAAACAACATCATTTTCTTCAGATATATTACAATCTATTAAGTTCATTTGAGGAGCTCCTATAAATCCTGCAACGAACATATTATCTGGATTATCATATACGTGTTGTGGAGTATCTATTTGTTGAATAACTCCATCTTTCATTATAACTATTCTATCCGCCATAGTCATAGCTTCTACTTGGTCATGTGTTACATATATAAATGTTGTTCCAAGTTTTTTGTGTAATTTTGTAATTTCAGTTCTCATTGCAGTTCTAAGCTTAGCATCTAAGTTTGATAATGGTTCATCCATTAAGAACACCTTAGGATTTCTTACTATCGCTCTTCCTAGCGCAACCCTTTGTCTTTGTCCACCTGATAATGCCTTTGGTTTCCTATCTAAAACTTTTTCTAAGTCTAGTATTCTTGCAGCTTCTCTAACTTTAGCATCTATTTCAGATTTTGGCATCTTTCTTAGTTTAAGCGCAAATGCCATATTCTCATATACGCTTAGATGCGGATATAGTGCATAGTTTTGGAAAACCATAGCTATATCTCTATCTTTTGGGGCCACATCGTTTACTATTTTATTGCCTATATATAACTCCCCTGATGATATTTCTTCAAGACCTGCTATCATTCTAAGTGTTGTAGACTTTCCACAGCCAGATGGCCCTACTAAAACAACAAATTCTTTGTCTTCTATATCTATATTTACATCTTTTACTGCTTCATAACCATTATCATATGACTTACCTATATTTTTTAAAATTACCTCTGCCATTTTTAATCTCCCCCAAACCATATTTAATATAGTTTAAGTATATATTAAAAACGTTTTCATATATATGGTCAGATTGCCTGAATAATTTCGTTCAATTTGTACAAGAAGACCTATTTATTCGTAATCTTCATATACTGCAGATGCTAAAATTTTATTTATTTTATCCATCATGGTTGTAAATTTTTGTTCACATTCTAAATAACTTTTTAAATCTTTATTAGCAGATATTTGTTTCCTTAAATCTTGTGATATCTTTAATGTTTTACTATCTAATTTTACTCCTCTTAATTTTTTAGATCTTATATCCATTTCAATTTTTTTATGATTATTTAAAGTTAATTCATAGTTTGGATTAGATCTTATAACTTTCATATACTTTCTAAATTCCTTATACTCTTTACTGTCCTTTATATCACTTGCAAGTTTTGTAGTACTTTCATATACCCCCATACTTTTCCTCCTAAAAAAAAGATTGAATATAATATATTATATTCAATCTTTCTGTTTTATACCTCCATTATAATAGGAAGTATCATAGGATTTCTCTTAGTTCTTTGATATAAGTACTCTTTTAAGTTATCCTTTATATTATTTTTTAAGTAAGCCCATTCTTTTATATGACTTTGTTCACAAGCTATTAAAACATTCTTTATAACAGTTTTAGCTCCATCCATTAAGTCCTCAGATTCTCTTACATATACAAATCCTCTAGAGATTATGTCTGGACCTGCTAAAACTTTTCCATCTTCTTTAGATATTGTAACTACAACTATCATTAATCCATCTTCTGATAAATGCTTTCTATCTCTTAAAACTATGTTTCCTACATCTCCAACTCCAAGTCCATCAACTAATACATTTCCAGTTGGTACGTGTGAAGCAACTTTTGCTGAAGTTTTATCTAATTCTAAAACTTCACCTGTTTTCATTACAAATATATTTTGACTTGGCATCCCTAAATCTTCTGCTACCTCTGCATGTTTCTTTAACATTCTGAACTCACCATGAGCAGGCATGAAGAACTTAGGAGCTACTAATCTGTGCATTAATTTTAACTCTTCTTGTCTAGCATGACCTGAAACGTGTATATCAGCTGCATCATCATAAACAACTTCTGCACCTTTTTCAAATAAACAGTTTACAACTTTAGAAATAAGTTTTTCATTCCCTGGTATTGGATGTGCTGATATTATTACTAAATCACCTTGTCTTATTTCTACTTTTTTATGTTCAGCTGATGCCATTCTAGCAAGTGCTGACATAGGTTCTCCTTGAGATCCAGTTGTTATTATAACTAATTCATTATCTTCATATCTATGAATATCATTTAAATCTATTATCATTTCATCATCTATGTCTATATAGCCTAATTCTCTTGCTACACCCATAACGTTAACCATAGATCTTCCTGATACAGCAACTTTTCTTCCAAATTTTTGAGCAGCATTAACAATTTGTTGTAATCTGTGTATATTAGAAGCAAATGTTGCAACTATTATTCTGCTGTTGTTAGCCTTTGCAAATAATCCATCAAGTCCTGTTCCTACAGTTCTTTCTGATGGGTTATATCCTGGTCTTTCAATGTTTGTACTATCAGCAAGCATTAATAATACGCCTTTTTTGCTTAATTCACATATTCTTTGAAAATCCATTACTTCTCCATCTATAGGAGTTAGGTCTATTTTGAAGTCCCCTGTATGGAATATTATTCCTTGATCAGTATGAACTGCTATTGCACAAGCATCTGGTATACTATGATTTACTTTTAAAAACTCTACTTCAAAGTTTTTAAGGTTTATAACTTGACCTGGAGTTATAACATTTAAATTTACATTATTTAATTTATGCTCTTTTAATTTTACTTGTATAAGCCCTACCGTTAATTTAGAAGCATATACTGGAACATTTATCTTTTTTAATACATATGGTAATGCTCCGATATGGTCCTCATGACCATGAGTTATAAATATTCCCTTAACTCTGTCCTTATTCTTCACTAAGTAAGTTACATCTGGTATAACTATATCTACCCCTAGCATCTCTTCTTCTGGAAAACTTAACCCTGAATCTATAACGATAATCTCATCTTTATATTCAATAACAGTCATGTTTTTTCCGATTTCGTTTAGCCCTCCCAGAGCCATAACTTTAATTTTATTCAAACTCTTTTTGAACAATTGCATCATCTCCTTTTGTCCTAACTTTTCGCACTTTTTAAATCTCACTTTTTAAACGTTCCTTAACGAACATACAAATAATATCAAATCACGCACTCTTTACCAGTTATTATAATTGTATCACAAGTTGAACTATATTTTAAGATATATTTAAAATACATTTACCGTATTGTTTTGACAAACTATAATTATTTTGCTATTCTCAAAATATAATATTTTCGGGAGGTTATAATGCGTGGCAAAACTCATTTCACTATAGGTATATTGGCGTCTTTACAAGCTTCTATCATATTTAACAAACCAATTTCTCTAATGAATATTGGAATCTGTTCATTATTTTCAATCTTACCTGATTTAGACACGTCAAACTCCGTTATATCTAATACAATTTTAAATCATAATACATCTAAAAAGATTTATAAGATTATTGTTTATACATTAGATATATTAATTTTTTTAATATCTTTAAAAATAAATGGAAATTTTTTCATAAGTTCAGTTATAACATTTATATCAATAATAGTATTAGAATCTAAAATTAATCATGGCTTTTTAAGAAAGTTATTTTTATCTCTAGTATTTATACTTTTGTCAATTTGTATATATTTAGCTAATGGTAAATTTTATTTTATTCTATTTAATATAGTTTTAGCTTCTTTTCCTTGGCTAAAACATAGAAAATTATCACATAGTATTTTAGCAATATTAATCATAAGTTTTTTACTTAAACAAATTGAGTTATTAACTAATATATCCAATTTGTGCTTTTTTGGAACTATTGGATATGCATCTCATTTATTTTTAGGAGATTTGTTTACAAAATCAGGAATACCACTTTTTTATCCTATTAGTGAAAAGAAATTTTCTCTTGGATTTTTAAGAGTTGGAGGGCGTTTAAGCAATATATTAGAAATTCTATTTATATTAATACTAATATTATGTATTTTGTTAACTCTATCAAAATTTTAAGCCCCAATAAGGGGCTTATCTTTACTTACAGGATTCGCATAAACCATAAAATTTAAGATCGTGGTCTATTATGCTAAAATTATATAATTTTTGTATTTCCAGTTCTATAGAATCTAGTAAATCTTCTTTTACCTCTATTATCTTCCCACAGTTTTTACATATTAAATGATGATGATTGTGTGCATCAGAGTCATCTAAATCAATTTCATATCTTATGCATCCATCATCTAAGTTTAATTTAGAAATTGCACCAACTTCATCTAGTAATTGCATTGTTCTATAAACTGTAGCAAGTCCTATTTCTGGACAATCAACTCTTACTAGGTCATATATTTCTTCACTACTTAAATGTTCATCCTTATGCTTTAGTAACGTCTCTACAATAGCTCTTCTTTGAGGAGTTATTTTAAATCCCGTTTCCTTTAACTTTTCCTTTAATATATCCATTTGATTCATTTTACATTTACCGCCTTCATTTTCAAATGATAATCTTTATTAATTATTGTACTCCATTATTCTCCTTTTGTCAATATACCAACGAATTTACACTTAGATTAATTAAATAAAAGCAAAGGTTTTAAACCTTTACTTTTATAATAATACCCAAAGTTGAGAAGTTTTAAATAAATTTTATTTATTATAGATAAAATTATTTAAAACTTTTAAATTTTCTGTCTTATCCCATTTAACTACAAAACTATTATCTTTTTTAAGTCTCCCAGACGCTCTATATTCTGCAACAGGAAATTCCATTTGATTCAATTCATAATTATATAATTCTTTAGATGTCATAGCTATTGTAAGAAGTTTAGATATCGGTAAATTTACATCTACATAAGGCATCATTTCTTTTATAACCTTTGGATAACTACTTACAGGAAGCTCCACCAATTTATTAGCTATACTTTTTAATACATCCCTTTGTCTTTTATCTCTTTCATATATACTATCAATTTGTCTTATCCTAGCATAAGCTAATGCTTGATATCCATTTAATAACTGTTTACCTTCAAATCTTATAAATTGTGGCTCTTCTCCTTTATCTTTTGCTACTTTAAAAGAGTTTACTATTATATCATTTAAATGCTCTATTTCATTTTTATGAATATCTACTTCGACACCACCCAATGTATCAACTAAATCTATAAAAGAATTAAAGTTTACCGCTACATATCCATCTAGATTTATTTTTAAATTTTGCTCTATAGTCTCTAGTAACAACTTAGATTTTCCATATGCATATGCATGAGTTAATTTTTCATATCCATGTCCAGGAATATTTACTAGTGTATCTCTTGCCAATGATGTTAGCTTTAAATTTTTATTATCTTTATCTATGGTAAGAATTATCATTGAATCCGATCTTCCTACCTTGTCAAAACCACTTGAGTCACTTCCTATTAGCAATATATTAGATACATTGTTATTTTTTTCTTGACTGTTTTTATCTAAGTTTTCTTGCTGTACATTACTTTTGCTATAATTAACCTTAGCTTTTTCTATAGATTTACTATAATTATTTAATGCATATATATTACTTAAAGTAGATGCAATTATAACAATAGCACTCAATACTACACAATATTTTTTAAATTTATTCATATTTCATTGCCCCTTATACTTTCATTAACTTTATTTTATCCATAT
>NZ_LBBT01000081.1 GCF_001006285.1 Paraclostridium benzoelyticum | reverse complement strand
TAAAAAAAATAATGATTATTATTAAAATTATAAATTTTACTTATAGTAAAAATAGGTATATACTATATTTGAAATTAGAAAAGCTAAAATTTGACAAAAAATGATATGAAAGCTCTTTATGAAGGAGGAATCAGTATGAAAGATATTACTGTAATAGGAGCAGGTGTAGTAGGATGTGCCATAGCTAGAGAGTTATCTAGATATGACTTAAATATATTAGTAATAGATAAAAACGAAGATGTTGCTGAGGGAATATCAAAAGCAAATAGTGGTATTATACATGGCGGATATAATGAAAAAAAAGGAACTCTAAAAGCAAAATTAAATTTAGAAGGAAATGAAATGATGGATGATTTATCTAAAAAACTTCAATTTCCTTTTAAAAGAAATGGAGCTTTAGTACTAGCATTTAATGAAGAAGAATTAGAAAAAGTAAAAGAATTAAAGGCTAATGGAGATGAAATAGGTGTTAAGGGATTAGAAATTTTAAATAAAGACGAAGTTTTAGAGTTAGAGAAAAATATAAATAAAAATGTAGTTGGAGCTTTATATGTAAAAAGTTCTGGAATAGTAAGTCCTTATGAAATGACATTAGCATTAGGTGAAAATGCAGTTGAAAATGGAGTTGAATTTAAACTAGGAAATTCTGTAGTGGATATAAAAAAAGAGTTAAATTCTTATAAAATAGAACTTGATAATAAAGAAGTTGTTGAAAGTAAGCTAGTTATAAATGCAGCAGGATTAGGAGCAGATGATTTAACTTATTTAGTTAGTAATGAAAAGTATGAAATTGATCCTGTAAAGGGTGAGTATTGCTTATTTGATAAAGTTGCAGGAACATTATGTGAAAAAACTTTATTCCAAGTACCTAGTAAATTAAGTAAAGGTGTTTTAGTTACACCAACAGTAGATGGGAATTTATTAATAGGTCCTAATGCAAAACATAGTGATACTATAGAAACTTCAAGAGAAGGTATAGATGAAATATTAGAAAAGAGTCAAAAAACTATAAAAGACATTCCTGTATCAAGAGTTTTAAATACATTCAGTGGATTAAGACCTAAAGTTTGTGGGGGAGATTTTATAATAGAAGAGTCTAGAGATTGCAAAAACTTCATAAATGTAATAGGAATAGACTCACCAGGATTAACAGCAGCGCCAGCTATAGCTAAATATGTAGTAGATATAGTTTCTAAAAATATTCAATTAAAAGAAAAAGAAAACTTTAAAGAGACTAGAACTAAAATGGTTAGAATGAGTGAATTAAACATTGAAGAAAAAAATAAATTAATAGCTCAAAATCCTTCTTACGGAAAAATGATATGTAAGTGTGAATTTGTAACAGAAGGTGAGATTATTGATGCAATAAGAAGACCACTAGGGGCTACGACATTAGATGGAATCAAGAGAAGAACTCGTGCCATGATGGGTGGATGTCAAGGAAGTGGATGCATGATTCCAATAAGCATGATATTAAGTAAAGAATTAGGAATAGATATAAGTAAAGTAAATAAAAACTGCAAATCTTCTACAGTTATTGGATATAAGGAGGTTTAATCATGAAAGCATATGACTTAATTATAGTTGGCGGTGGAGCAGCGGGTATACTATGTGCTATAGACGCTAACGAAAAAGGAATCAAGAATATATTATTAATTGAAAAAGACCCTGTATTAGGTGGAGCTTTAAATTTAGGTGATTATAATATAATTAAAGAAAAAACTATATTAGGAAAAGATTACAAAGTTAGTTTATTAAATAAATTAGATAAATGCGATATAGATGTAAAATTAAATACTATGGTTTTAAAAATAGAGGATAATAATGAAGTTCTTTGCACTAGTCCTGAAAATGGTATAGAAAAAATAAAAGGTACAAATATTATACTTTCAAATGGGGCAAAAGAAGGTTCAAGAAAACCTGTAAATATGGTAGGAGATAGATGTTCTGGAATTCTTACTGTAGGAATGGCTAAAAAGATATTCAATATGCCTCATATGATTCCAGGTAAAGAAATACTTATAGCTGGAAATGCTACATTGTACATGATAGAAAAGGAATTAAAAGATAACAATATAAATGTAGTAGGAATTATTACGACTGATAAAGATGCTAATACTTATGGATTAACTGATAATATATATGATAACTATTCAATAGAATCTATATATGGACAAGGAAGAATAAATAGAGTTAAGTTATCTAAAGGAGATCAAGAGATATTTGTAGATTGTGATACTTTGATATTTTCAAACCCAATGCTTTCAGATGGATTAGTAGCTATGAGAAGTGATATTAAATTAAATCAAGTAACTACAGGTCCACAAGTTGATAAAACATTTATGACATCAAGAAAAAACATATATGCATGCGGAAATGGAATCTTTATACACAATTCTATAGAAGATATAGAAAATGAATGTAAAGAAGTTATAGATAGTATTGTTTGTAAGTAAGTGTTAATTTATAAAGTAAATAAAAATAATTATAGCCTATAGCGTTGTTCTATAGGCTATAATTATTTTTGAGGTGATATTATGAAACTTTCAACAGGACAAGTAAGTAAGTTATTCGGAATAAGTAAAGACACATTAAGGTATTATGACAATTTAGGAATTTTAAAGCCTGATATAAATAAACAAAATGGCTATAGATGTTATTCTCAAAAACATTTAGATCAATTGAATTTAATTCTTTTAACAAAAGATTTAGATATATCTTTATCTGATATAAAAGAAACTATAGAAAGTGAAGAACTTTGTGAATATAAAGAGTTAATTACAAAGCAAGAAAGTATGATAGAAGAAAAGATTGAAGAACTAAAGAGAAAACATGCTCAATTAAAAAATTTAAACAAAATAATCAAAACAATAGAAAATTATGAAAATGAATATAATTTTAATAATATAAGTGTATATGAAAGTACGTATAGATTTTATTGTGTTGAGATAAAGAAAATGTTGGAAAAAGAAAAAAGTTCAAAGTATACAAAGTATTTGGAAGAAAACTTAAAATCTACGAATCAAGAATGTTACTACACTTTATACAATGTTGTTAACAATAAAGAAATTATAGAAAATGAAAGTATTTTATTTATACAAGAAGAAGAAAGGAATATAGATATAGCCAAAAAGTATATAAATGAAGGATTAGATTTATCAAAAGAAATAGTTTGTGGTAAGTTTGCATCTACTAATTTTTATGGCAATTTAGAGGAATTACATAAGTATTTAATATTGATGAACAGATATTTTAATCATAATAAGAAATTAAACATAGAAGTGCTTATAAAATATGATTTTTATATTCCTAAAAAAATTGATAATGACAAATACTTTGCCGAGATTATAATGAAACTTAATTAACTTAGATAAAAAACTAATTTTAAATATTTTTTTGATTTGTTATACAAAAATAGATATGTTATTATAAGTATTAAAGATATTTTTAAAGGAGAAACATAATGAAAGTAAGAGGATTTGAAAAAGTAAGTAAAGCAGAATTTGAAAAAGCAAATGCAGATATAGCATATGAAGAGTTAACATTACCCAATAGAGCAACAAAATTTGCTGCAGGATATGACATAAAAAGTACATTGAATTTTACATTGGAACCAGGAGAAGATATAGTAATTCCAACTGGTTTTAAAGCATATATGCAAGTTGGAGAAATGCTAGCATTATTTCCAAGAAGTGGAATGGGATTTAAATATCAAATACAATTAGCAAATACTGTAGGTATAGGCGATGGTGACTATTATAATTGTGAATCTAATGAAGGTCATTATTTTATAAAATTAGTTAATAGAGGAAAAAAATCATGGGAAGTTAAAGTAGGTGATGGTATAGGACAAGCTATATTCATGCCAATACTTTTAGCAGACGGAGACGACTTTGAAACTGGTGAATTAAGAACTGGTGGATTTGGAAGTACAGGTAAATAATTAATACTCAAAAGACCCCTATGTCGTAAATTACGATATAGGGGTCTTTTGAGTATTAAAAAATTATTGACAAAAAATTATTAATAGAATA
>NZ_LBBT01000080.1 GCF_001006285.1 Paraclostridium benzoelyticum | reverse complement strand
TTTCAATTTTACTTAGCCATTTATAGTATGAAGATCTAGCAATACCTGCAAATTCACATAATGAAAGTATTGGATATCCTATTTTATTTAATTCCTTTATTGCAGTATATATAGTTTCTTTTTTTATACTATTGAATATCATCTCCTCTCTATTTCTTCCAACTTTTTTAAGAAATCTATTTCCATTTTTAAGCGGTCATTTTCAATTTTAAGTAACTTCATCTGAACTTCTAGTTGTTCTTTTTCTGTCATAAGCTCTATTTCTTTAGCCTTACCTCGTTTATCTTCAAGCCCTTTATATCCATGTTTTTTATATTTTCTAACCCAATTGTAAATTTGTTGGTAAGATACTTTATATTTATCTGAAGTTAGATGATAATCAAAATTATTAGTCATGCAAAATCCAACAATTTCAACTCTTTCATCAAACGTTGTTTTTCTCCCTTTAATCATAAGTTTCTTCTCCTTGTTATTCTGAGATTTAGTCATATTATGATTATTATTATACTTGATTATCCAACGTTGAAGTACAGATATACTAGATATTTTGTATTTACTGCATACATCTAATAGCGAATATTTACCTGATAAAAAATCCTTCACTGCTAGTATTTTAGTCTGTGTCGAATAGTACTTATTTGTAGGTTTATTTTTTAAACCTTCAATGCCAATAGATTTATATGTAATAATCCATCTTCGCACTTGTTCTGGACAAACACCAACTTCTTTAGAAATTTCAATAATACTCTTACGATTATTGATGTAATTTAATACTTCCTTTATTTTTACTTCATCACTAACTTTAGCTTTTCTAGGCATAAAAACATACTCCCTTCATAGTTGCAGTTTTTATTATTTAAACTGTCTACTATAAAGGGAGCATATCAAGGTTAAGATTACTACTTTTTTTACGCTTAAGGAAATTATACTTAATTAAATTTTGTGGATAACTTATGTAACATAGTGATACAAATGTTTTGGTGAAAGTAAAAAATGACATTTTGAGCAACGGACGGAGTCGTTGGCGATATGAAGTGGTTCGCAGACGTAGTCGCTCAAGCGAAGCGAATTTTTTATTATATGTTTAAAAATTAAGACTCTATTTTAGTATGAACAACTTTCAAGACTTAAACATAATATATAGTATTCTTTAAAATTATTATGAGGTGGGAGGGTTTATGAGTAAATTTAATTTTATGATAGATGGAAAACATATAACTAATGAAGAAGAACTTCATCAGTTTATACTAGACAAAATAAATTTTGATAATGAAGAACTTGTGTTAGATGATAGCTATAGGGGGAGAAAGAAAAAGAAACCAGAATGCAAGCCTCATGGACCAAGACCTGTTTGTCTTAAGTTAATGTTCCCGTATAAGGTTGAGGTTATGTGCGGTTGTAAGCAAATGATATTTGGAATATTAGTAGATGAGCACGGCCACCCTGTAAAGAATCCTCTTATTGAATTTGAACTATCTGATTATAGTATAGGAAACCTTAGTTTTAGTCCAGCTCTTAGTTTTGGAGATGGGTGTTTTTGCACAACATTTGTGGGAGAAAGGGTAGGTTGCGGATTTTTAAAAATGTGTTGTAAGGGAACTGATTTAGATAGAGTTATACCTGTAGAAGTTACCCCTAATTGTGGATGTTAGAGAAGAGTACTTTTAAGCTCTTCTCTATTTTTACTTTAAATAGGACAAGCTAAGTTAGATTCAAAATTTAATTAAATCCATATTATTTTTAATTAAAATAGAGTATTATATAAAAAGAGGTGAAGACATGAAACAATATAAACATTTAATATTTGACTTAGATGATACTTTGTTAGACTTTCAAGATAACGAAAGAAACTCTTTAAAGGTTATTTTTAAAAAGTATAATATTCCTTTTGATGAAAAATCATTTAATCAGTATAAGTCTATAAATAGAGGATTTTGGAGTCAGATAGAACAAGGAACTATAGAAAAAGAAGCGGCACTAACTAAAAGATTCGAAGAATTTTTTGCTTTGTATGGATATGATGTTAAAGGTGAAATAGTAGAAAAAGAATATCAAAATTGCTTAACTAAAGGACATAAAACAATTCCTAAAGCTATGGAAACTTTAATGGAATTAAAAAATAGAGGATACAAGATATTTGCAGGAACTAATGGGATAGGAAAGACTCAAAAACAAAGACTTAAAGATTCTAAAATGGTGTATCTATTTGATGACATATTTATTTCTGAAGAAATGGGAGTTGAAAAGCCAAATTCTAAGTTTTTCGAAATAATTTTTAATAAGTACGATTTTATGAAAAAAGAAGATACTCTTATGATAGGAGATAGTTTAGCTTCTGATATAAAGGGTTCTAATAATTTTGGTATTGACTGTGTATGGTTTAATCCTTTAGAGAAAAAATCTAATGATATAAAACCTACATACGAAATTTCTGATATATCTCAACTATTATCAATGTTAAATAAAGAAACTAGTTTAGCTGTTTAAAAGTGTAAATAAAAATTTAAAAACTGGGTATATACGGGTAAAAAGAGGTGAAAATTATGAGTAATGAAATAAAGGTTCAAAGACCATACAGACATTTTAAAGGGAATTTATATTATGTACATAGTATAGTTAAACATTCAGAAACGGGAGAGGAATTGGTATCATATCAAATGCTTTATCCTCCTTATGATATGTATGTTAGACCACTTAAAATGTTTCAAGAGAAGGTAGAAGAAGGAAGAGAAGATAATATAACTAATCAAGTTTATAGATTTGAACTATATACAGGAAAATAATTAAGAGGTGATGATATGGCAGGTATAAAATTTGATATACAAGAAAGCTTTGGTGTTATTTCGGAAACTTCAAATGGATGGAAAAAAGAATTAAATTTAGTAAGTTGGAATGATAGAGCACCTAAATTTGATATAAGAGATTGGGATTCAAATCATGATAAAATGGGAAAAGGATTAACTTTAAGTACCGATGAATTAAGAGAACTTAAAAGAATTCTTAATGAAATAGACTTATAAAATTTAATAATTATATTTTTATGTATCCTATATATAAAACATTGATAAAAATGTTTGTTTATATAGGATATTTTTATGCAAAAAAACTATAAAATTTTCAAATTTAAAAATAGCTAGAGATAAGTTAAATTAATGAATGTATAGATAACCATTAAAAAAATAAATGATAAGTATGAAAAACTTGAATTAGTAAAATTGCTTAAAACTGTGTAAAATCAATACTTGAGAGGTATATATATGTATGTAATTAAAAATTAAATTAGACTTTAAAAAATAATTTATAAATACAAAATATCATAAAAGAGGGTGGTTAAATGAATAAATATATAAATAAACTTGAGAATATGCACATAGGTATAAGTGGAACGTGCTTAGCATTTATAACACTTAGTAATAGTTGGCAAATTAAAGATATCGGATATTTAAAACCAATTGCTATAGCTATAGCATTAGGAATGCTTACTCTTATGCTCATAAGATTAATAAGATTTCCAAAAGTAATGTATAAAGAATTGAAAGATCCAGTTGTAGGAACATTTTATCCAACTCTTGGGATGGTAACTTGGTTAGTTTCAGGATACTTCTATCCTAAGTTTCCAACTGTATGTAGTACATTATGGATAGGGGCAGCTATATATCATTATGCAATAATTATTTTTTATACAGTAATAAGAATTAAAGAAAAGAAATTTAGCAATATAATGCCAACTTGTTTTATAGTATATACAGGTATGATAACAGGTAGTGTTGCTAGTAAAGGTATGGGAGGTATAATACCTGAAATAGCTCAGTTCATGTTAATGTTTGGATTTGTATTTTACACAATACTTTTACCAGTAGTCCTTTATATAGTATTTAAAAGTGAGATACTAGATGATAAAAAATTACCTACTGTTGGTATAGTTTGTTCCCCTGCACCACTTGGAGTAGTAGGTATATTAACAATAGATCCAAATCCTAATATATATATGTTAACTTGGTTGATAGTAACAGGATTAATTCTTTTAGTAGTTGTATATGGATATATATTAAAACTATTTAAAGAAGGATTTAAACCAACATATGCATCATTTACATTCCCATTAGCAATAGCTACTTTAGCAGCGTATAAGTTAGCTGTATACTTTACATATATAGGATATGCAAAATTAGGAGAAATGTTTAATTTATTAGGTAATATAGAAATATTTATAGCAACATATGTAGTGTTCTTTATATTATTAAACTTCTTAAATATGTTCTTTAAAGCAATAAACCCAAGAGTTGGAGAATACTTAGAAAAAGAAGAAGAGTTAATCGGTGGAACTCTTTACTCTCATGAAAAATAAGATTAAATAAATTTTGAAT
>NZ_LBBT01000079.1 GCF_001006285.1 Paraclostridium benzoelyticum | reverse complement strand
AAAATAGTAAAAGAAATTATAAAAAAGAATAAATATTTATTTATATACAATAAGATAGATCTAAATATAGGGAATTTGAATTATAACGTGTTAAGTGATAAAAAATGGTTAATGCATATAATTGAACAAATAATAAATAATTCGTGTAAATATATTAAAGAAGATGGTGTTGTAGAAATTTACTTACAAAATTCGGAAATTGGAATAGAACTTCACATTAAGGATAATGGAATTGGTATAAAAACAGAGGATATAAATAGAGTATTTGATAAAGGGTATGTAGGAAAACATAATGAAATAACAAAATCAACAGGAATGGGATTATATATATCAAAAAAAATATTAAATAAATTAAGTCATGATATAAGTATAGAATCAAAGGAAAATGAGTTTTGTAATGTATGTATAACATTCTATAAATTATCAGATTACTTTAATGTTACATAAGTGTAATATTAAGCCTCTGAACTGTAATGTAGATGGATAGATTACAAGGTAATTAGCTTATACAATATAAGTATAAAATAATTACAATTTGGAGGGTAAGGTATGTTAAAAGTAATAAATTTAAATAAAAGTAT
>NZ_LBBT01000078.1 GCF_001006285.1 Paraclostridium benzoelyticum | reverse complement strand
ATATTTTTAAATAAATTAGCTTGATTTAATAAATTGATAAAAAGCGTAACTATAAAAACAGTAATAAAACACACTATAAAACCTTTAAAACTTCCTTTTAAATCAGCGAGACTTAAGCTCATATGTGTGGCTATAGAATATATGAAAAATAGCATAATTAAGTGTTTAAAATCAGCTAAATATTTTAGGGAGAACATGCTTTTTAATATTAATAAAGTATCATTAATTAAAAGACTAAAAACTTTTAAATAGTCATTTGACTCAAGGTATCTAATGTACAAATCAATATGTATATTATTTGTAATTACTTGGTATGTATCATTAGAAAATAAAATTAAAAGTATCCATATGGATAAAGTACCAAAAATCATAGGGGCAATACCTATAAAAAAATTGCCAATTTGCTGATATAGATTACTTGAATTATAAGTATGTTTTACATATCCTAAGACTCCATCTTCTTTATATTTAAAAGGTCTAAATAATTCAACTTTAACTATTTTATGGTTAAATATAAACGCCATTAGCATATGGCTTAACTCATGAACTACAGTTCCTATAAAACCAGTAAATACTATAAAGTTTATTCCAAGTGAATTTTGTATGAGTTCATTATTTTTAGATTCAATTAAGTTTAATAAAATACCAAAAACTATAAAAACTCCTAAAACACTAGCTAAATTTAAAAAGCTTTCTATAAACGTATTAAAAATAATCATATTACTACCTCATTTTATTTTAAGTAAATTTTATTACAATATATTATCATAACTATGAATATTATATCAAATTATGAAATTTTAAAGTGTGCTATAATATATAATTGGCAAAATATATATTATGTTTTAAAGGGAGGGTATTATGATAGACGTTTTTTTAGTAGAAGATGACAAAGCATTAAGTAGAGAAATTCATATGTGTTTAAGTAAATGGGGATATAGGACACATGAAGCAAAAAATTTGGATAATATAGCAGAAGAAGTTATAGCAATTAATCCTAAGTTGGTATTGATGGATATAAATTTACCATTTTATGATGGATTTTACTGGTGCAATAAAATAAGAAATATATTAAAAGTACCTATAATATTTATTTCATCTAGGGATAACGATATGGATATTGTTATGTCTATAAATATGGGAGCCGATGACTATATAATAAAACCTTTTTCAACTCAAGTATTAGTTGCAAAAGTACAAGCTATATTAAGAAGAACATACTCATACAACAATTCATTAAAAGTTGATATTGTAAAATATAAAGATGTAATTTTAAATATTTTAGAAAGTAAGATTTATTTCAATGATCAGTTTGTTGAACTGAGTAAAAATGAGTTTAAAATAATTAATATATTAATGAACAATCAAGGAAGTATAGTTAGTAGAGATACAATAATAGAAGAATTATGGGATAGCGAAGAGTTTATAAGTGAAAATACTTTAACTGTAAATATAAATAGGCTGAGAAAAACTTTAGAAAATATAGGTTTGAGCGATTTTATAGTTACTAAAAAAGGTCAGGGGTATTA
>NZ_LBBT01000077.1 GCF_001006285.1 Paraclostridium benzoelyticum | reverse complement strand
TCAGAAGTAGAATCAGAGTTAGCGTCAGCATCAGCATTAGCGTCTGAGTCAGAAGTAGAATCAGAGTTAGCGTCAGCATCAGCATTAGCATCTGAGTCAGAAGTAGAGCAAGAATCTGAATCCGCATTAGAATCAGCAGTAGAATCTGAGTCAGAATCAGCACAAGAACAAGATTTAGAATCATTATCTAAGCTCGTGTTTATATCTACATTTGATCTTGGATTTATATAATCATCGTCATCATCAAAATGACAACTATTTTTTCTTTTACATTGAGCTTCTTCAAGCATTTTTATTAAATCTCTAAGAGAACTCATTTGGTCCTTATTGTTTTTACAACAAGACTTTGGCATAGATCTATTCTCAATTATTGGTTTGCGCATATATTTCTCTCCTATATGTGTTTTTTAGTGTAGGTAGTTTTTATCTACCTATATAATATGTATATAGAATTTTGCAAAATTTGACACTCAAATTAGAGATTTAATGTAAAAAAATGGAGGATTTTCTATAAGTGATTTCAACCTATAGAAAAGTTGTATAAAAGCATGTTAAATTTTTTTATTGTGTACATATAACAGTTAGTTTTCGAATAAGTTTATTGTGAGATAATTAATAATATATTTATATTTTTTCATAATAAATTTAAATAAATGAGGAAGTGATGTTTGATGTGAAATTATTTAGAAGTAGTGTGAAATTAGTTTATTAGAAAAGAAATAAGTGTCCCAATTTAATAAATAAATCATAATGATAGTATTGATTAATTATAAATTGGACCTTAGAATTA
>NZ_LBBT01000076.1 GCF_001006285.1 Paraclostridium benzoelyticum | reverse complement strand
AAATAAAAAAATAAAATAACTGAGCTAAAACTTATCAATAATATTTAATACCAAAAATATAAAACAAGTAGCTCAGTTACATTATGATTAGTAGTAAAATATTAACTTTTTATGTTATTTTCATTATTATCTTGTTTAATTTCCCATTCTATAACAAAGGTCATAAGAACTCTAAGTAAAAATACAGCACCTAAAATAACAAGTTCATCTAATGTTTTAACCAAAACGGTTTTTAAAATTTCAGCGGCTAATTTAAATTCAAGACCTGTGGCCATAGCCGTAGCAAATTGGTGTTTTACACTAACCTCTATTTTAAATAAAACTTTCCTAATATAGTAATAGAATGCTGTAAATGCTCCTATAGATATAACTACAACGCCCATAAACTCAAAAACACTTACTAAAATAGGAATGTATTTATTCATAAGTTCTTCTAGCATAAAAATCCTCCTAAATTGAAGAAAATATCGTTATTAATAGTATTAGTGAGATTAAGATAATTATTAAAAATATTTATTAAAGAAGCCTTTTCTATCAAGTACGAGAATAGCAACTATACCTATTATCAATATAAGCGTAGATGCAATACCAGCTTCAGGTCCAAAAACACCACCAGATAGAAGCTCATTTCCAGTTAAATTAAAATCAAATAAGCTTCCAATAGAAACATTTAACCCACTAACTTCAAATCCAAATAAATTACCTTGAGCAAAATTCCAAGCACTATGCATACCACAAGCACCCCAAAGGTCATTCGTTTTTATTACATATAAACCAAATAAATATCCAACTAGTATTATATTTAAAATGGCTATTATGTTAACATTGAGGTTAGATAGGTGAAGTAGACTAAAAAGAACAGATGAAATAAATAAACCAATATTTACATTGTAGCGTGCACTTAAAATATTCATAAGCCATCCTCTAGTTAAAATCTCCTCTGTTCCACCTTGAATTATCCAACCTATTAAAACAATAAATATGTTTAATAAAGCAAATTTACCTACAGGCTGAGAAGGAGATTGTTCTAAAGATACAAATCCAAATAAATATAGAACAAGTACGACTAAACTCATTAAAATTAGTCCTATTAAAAATCCTATCGAATATTTTCTAAACCAATTGTATTTAGAAAAACCAATTGAGCTAATACTTCTTTTTTCAATTTTTGAAACTCTAAAAAATACTAGTAAAGATATACCTAAAAAGCTTAGCAATGATGATAGTAGCATTAAAAAATCAGGGTTAGATGAAAATAGAGGAATACTACTTATTAACGAAATTAAGGGAATAATAACTATAGACCCTAAAATTGAACCTATATTTAGAAATAATAAAGCTAAAATTATTGCCCAAATAAAATTGGGTAGTTTTTTAGAACTTTTAGCTTTGTCTACTAAAGTTTCGTTTCTTATAAAGATAAAAAACACCTCCTAAATAGCTATATAATAATACTATCATAAATTATTGAATAAAGCTTTCTTATTAATGGTGATTTTAAAATTAGAAAAAAAAGAATAATTGAAAAAATACTGGAAATAATAACTAAAAGAAAAAATTAAAGGAGTGTATAAATATGTTATTAAAACAAATCTCATTAGTATTAGTTATTATAGGAGCTTTAAACTGGGGTTCCATAGGATTATTTGAGCTTGATCTTGTAGGATATTTATTTGGAGGAACATATTCAATGATAAGTAGAAGCATATTTACATTAGTTGGGGTAGCTGGATTATACTCTTTATATACTTTAGCTACATTAAAGGATGACAAAAACAGATAGAATTTATAATAAAATTCACACTAGAAGGTGTGAATTTTTTATTTTATTAGAAAACTTAAAATGTTTGATGAATGATATTGACTCTATACCTACTATAGACTTTATAATGTGTTTTAGGAAAAATAAATAGGAGGGAAATTATGGTTAGTGAATTTTTAAGATATGCAGTACCATCATCATTGGCAATGTTTATATCGTCATTATATACCGTTATCGATGGAATCTTTGTTGGCCAAGGTGTTGGAGACTCTGCATTAGCAGCTGTAAATATAGTTCTTCCATTTACTGTAGTTTTATTTGGGATTGCAAGTATGCTAGCAGTTGGAGGAGGCGCTTTAGTATCTAAGAATGTAGGTGCTGAAGATATAGACAAAGCAGTTGATATATTTAGACAAGTATTTAAGTTATTATTAATTATAAGTATAGTAACAAGTATAGTTTGTATTGTATTTACAGGGCCAATTGTAAGAATGTTAGGAGCAACGGATAATCTAGAACCTTTGGCAGTTGAGTACCTTAAGTATTATGCTATTTTTTGTACGCCTAACTTAGTAGGTATAGTATTAAATAGTTTTGTAAGAAATGACAATAGACCTAAACTTGCGATGGTTTCAACTATTGCAGGAGCTATAACTAATGTAATATTAGATTATGTATTTATATTTACTTTCGATATGGGAATTAAAGGAGCTGCAATAGCTACAGGCTTAGGACAAATAGTTACAGTAGCTATACTTCTTCCGCATTTCTTAAAGAAAAGAGGATATTTAAGCTTTGGAAATACATCTTTAAATAAAGACACAATAAAAGAAGTTTTAAACATTGGATTTCCATCGTTTTTTGGGCAAGCAAGTTTTTCAATCATAGTATTCTTACACAATATAGCGTTATCAAACTTTATGGGTGAAATAGGGATATCTACATATAGTATAATAAACTATATAACTACAAACATTTACATGGTTTTACTAGGATTAACATTTGGAGCACAACCTCTGATAAGTTATAATTTTGGAAGAAGAGATTCTAAAAAAATGTTAAAATTCTATGAAATTAATTGCAAGTGTTCATTAGTTGTTAGTATAACTGCTTCATTGATATGCTATGTATTTGGAAGAAGCATTGTTGGTATATTTACAACTGATCCAAATATAGCAAAACTTGGGTATCATGGTATAAAAATAGCATGTTTAGCCTATATAATAGGAAGTATAAATTTAAACACATTAGTTTATTATCAAGCTATTGAAATACCTAAATTTTCAAACTTAATTTGTTTATTTAGATCAATTATATTTTTACCTATCTGTTTAATTGTATTACCAAAGTTATTTGGTTTAAATGGAATATGGTCAAGTGTATTAGTTTCAGAATCTATAACATTTATAGTTATGTATATAATGGCTAATGTAAGAAGATATACGGCTAAAGTAATAAATGAATCGGATCAAAGTCAAAACATAGTTTTAGGTGATGCATCTAATATATAAATAAAAAACTGGACTCTATTTATAGGGTTCGGTTTTATTTTTTTAAAAAGGTAAAACAATTATATTATTAAAAATTAAATGGAGGATTAAATTGACATATATATAATTTTAGAAAAGCTACATTTGAAAACTTTAAAGCAGATTCAACGAATGGAATTTACGAGAAGTAATAAGCTTTTTTGGAAAATAATAAAATAGAGATATTTTAATTAATAAAGTTGTTATGAAATATAAATTCAATATATTTCATAGATTTAAGCTAACAGTATGCTAAAATATAGCAGAGGTGATTTAATGGTAAAATATTTATCTATTGGGCAAATGGCTAAACTAAACAATATATCGGTTCAGACTCTTAGACATTATGAAAAAGTTGAATTGTTAAAACCTTCATACATAAATGAAACTACAGGATACAGGTATTACTCTATGAAAGATTTTAGTACTATAGATTTAATAAAACAATGCAAAGCTATGGGTATGCCATTAGAAGAAATAAAGGAAGTAACACATAATTATACATCTTTAGAATCAATTTTTAATATACTTGGAAATCAAAAACAAATAATTTATGAAAAAATGAGAGAATTAGAAAATATAAAAAATAAAATTGAGTCTCTTGAAAACAAGATAAAAATTTCACTTGATCAGGGGCTTAACACTGTATTTATAAAATATAATGAAGAAAGAACTTTTAAAACATATCATTACAAAGATAGATATACGGATGAATTTGAAATTATTTTGAGAAAAGTATTATTAGAAGTAGAAAGAGACTATGAAAATGTAAATGCTGAAATTGCATTCACAACTTCATATAGTGATATGAAGTTAAATCATAATGTAGTTTATAAAAATGTAATGATAAATTTAGGTGAGAATAAAAATTTTATAGATGAAAAAATAATAAAAATACCTAAAGGCAAATACTTAACTATGTACTTTGATGATGCATATAGAGATTCAGGTAAATACTATGATGTAATTATGAGATATATAAAAGATAATGATATTGAAACTATAGGTGATTTTCACGAAATATATATAATGACTAGAGTTGGTATAGATGGAAAAGAAAAGTCACTTGGACAAATCGAAATATTAATGAAATAAAAAAGCTGGTATCTAGTAGGTTACCAGCTTTTTTATGCTTAATAAAATTATGATTACTAAAAAATTTGAATATCCTATAAAATTTAGTTA
>NZ_LBBT01000075.1 GCF_001006285.1 Paraclostridium benzoelyticum | reverse complement strand
CTTTTTTATTATTTAATTTAATAAAGAAAGAATTTAATTGAATTTATTTTATTCTCGAAATTGGTATTACCAATTATTAAAAAAAAATTAAAATAAAAAAGTTTTGTAAAAATTGTTTGATTTTTTGAAATATAATGAAATATTATTAAGTAATTGACTTTATATTTCAAGAGGACTATAATTATTAATTGCTTGATAAAGAAACAGTTAGAAATCTAATTAATGGAAAGAATGGGGTGAACAGTATGGAAAATACAATGGAGGCAATTGCTACCAACAATCTATTGTTTATATTTTCAGTAGTAGTAGTAACAGGTATAGTATTAGGTAAATTAAGTGAAATACTAAAATTACCCGATGTAATTTTATATTTAATAGCAGGTATTATAATAGGACCAGCTGTTTTAAATATAATAAGTATAGAAGCTTTTCCAATAGAAAATAATCTTATACTGACTTTCGGATCGGCATTTATATTATATGAAGGCGGTAGAGAGATAAATTTAAAGGTTTTAAACAAAGTTAAAATTAGTGTAGGGCTACTAGCAACTTTAGGAGTTGTAATATCTACTGTTGTAGTCGGGTTTGCAACTAGCAAAATTTTCCCAGTATCAATTATGACGGCTTTACTTATAGGTGCAGTTATAGCATCTACAGATCCAGCAGCACTTATACCAGTATTTAAGCAAGTTGCAATAAAAGATAAAATAAAGCAAACAGTAGTAAGTGAATCAGCATTTAATGATGCAGTTGGAGCAATACTAGTAAGTACTTTATTGGCGGTTATAACATCAGGATCATTTTCACTTGGTGAAAGTGCAAAGGAATTATTAATTTCAGTAGTAGTAGGACTAGCGGTTGGAATTGCTATAGGCTTATTATTTTCACTTTTAGTATCAGATAAAAAATGGGGTGTGTTCCACTCATATGCACCAATAATATCTGTTTTAAAAGTTGCATTAGCTTATGAAATAGCTACTAAGTTACATGGAAGTGGATATATGGCTGTATTTATAGCAGGACTTATAGCAGGAAATAGAAAATTATTCGGACTATGGGTACCAGATATTGATTTTCATGCAGAGCATTGTTTCAGAGAGAGTGTAGGAGCTTTATGCAGAATGGCTATATTTATAGTTTTAGGAACTCATGTAGACCTATCTGCACTAGCACAATACTGGTTACCTTCACTATTAGTAGTTTTAGTTCTAATGTTTGTAGCGAGACCATTAGTAGTTTTAATATGTACGTTATTTGATAGACAAGCCAAATGGAAATTTAAGGATAAGTTATTTATGATGTGGGTAAGAGAAACGGGTGTTATACCAGCGGCTTTATCAGGAATAATTGTGTCTATGCAACTTCCAGGTTATCAAATAATTTCATCAGTTGTATTTATGACGATTTTAATAACATTAATAGTACAAGCAAGTACTACAAAGATATTAGCTAAGAAACTAGACTTATTAGAAGATGATAAAAATAAAAATTCAAAAACTGAAAAAGTAGCATAAAAAATAAAGGCTATCTAGGTAAAGTAATATGATCCATATAACTTTCATTAGATAGCCTTTATTTTTGTGAATAAAAACTATGGAAAAGGAGGAAAAAAATTAGTTTGATAGAATTTATTTTATATAGAGAGAAATTACAGGAAGATTTGAAATATTCAATGAAATGGAGGTGGATTTATGAAAAAAAGGCTTATAGGAGATGCCTTGGTATATTTTGTTGCTCCGATTGTTCTATTTGCTATATTTAAAGGGGAATCTAAAATATATTCTCTTATGACTACTACTATGATTTTAATTGCATACTCTATGATTATTAAATACAATCAGTTTAGATTTAATTTTTCAGGTTTATTTTTTTCAATTGGATACACCTTTATGCAATCTTTAAAGATAGGATTAAATGAGCCTT
>NZ_LBBT01000074.1 GCF_001006285.1 Paraclostridium benzoelyticum | reverse complement strand
GTGGGGTGAATTTATGGGGGATAGTAAGAAAAGTTTTAAAGATGAAAATTTTATTATTTACACTGGTATGGTAAAGTATATAAGAAATTTAAATATGCTTGAAAGTCATAAAAGAGATATAAGTCAAAAGGTTTATAACTTGTATATAAATTTAAGCAATAAAAATACTAGCTTAGAGAAATATATAGTTAATCCTAAGGAGTTTTGTGATACTATATGCAAAGATTATATAATGAATACACCTATTTATGCTGTGTATTTAGAGACTATCAAAAAACTTTCACTAGTAATAGCAATAATGGCGTTATTTTGTGACTTGGTTTTAGACAAACCATTAGTTAGCAAATATTTTGTATACATATTGATTGGTGCTTTTTTTATTTCAATTGTATTAACATACCTGAAGCTTTATAGATCAGAAAAGTATGGTTTAGAAGAAGAACCACTTAAATATAAAATTTTATATAACACTAGTGCATTGATTTTAATAATTCCAATTTTTATATGGAAAAATAAAATATTAGAAAATGGAAAAATTAGTATGGTTTTCATAGGATTAATTTTCATAGGTATGTTTTTTATAAGTTCTTA
>NZ_LBBT01000073.1 GCF_001006285.1 Paraclostridium benzoelyticum | reverse complement strand
TCTACTATCATTGCTGAGGGTGATTCGATAAATATTTCTTATTTATTAAGGAGTTTTTATAATGATATTTAAAATTAAAGTAAATTAGTCTATAATCTTTAATATAAAAAGAATTAAGGGGGATTTTTTCAGTTATGCTTAAAAAAATTAATAAGATTTTAGTAGCCAATCGTGGCGAAATTGCAATTAGAATATTTAGAGCTTGCTCTGAATTAGGTATAAAAAGCGTTGGGATATATAGCAAAGAAGATAAATATTCTTTATTTAGAACTAAAGCTGATGAATCATATTTAATAGGAGAAGATAAAGGTCCTATTGATGCTTATTTAGATATAGATGGCATAATTGAATTGGCTAAAAGTAAAAATGTAGATGCAATTCATCCTGGATATGGGTTTTTATCTGAGAATCCAGAGTTCGTAAAAAAATGTGAAGAAAACGGAATAATATTTATAGGTCCATCTGCTGAAATAATGAATATGATGGGAGATAAAATTAACTCAAAACAAATAGCTAAACAAGCTGATGTTCCCACTATTCCAGGTGTAGATGAGTCAATTAAAAGCATAGAAAAAGCTAAAGAAATAGCTAATAAAATTGGTTATCCTATAATGCTTAAAGCTTCTAATGGCGGTGGCGGAAGAGGTATGCGAATTGTATACAGTGAAGATAGCTTAAATATAGAATACGAAACTGCATGTAGTGAATCAAGAAAAGCCTTTGGGGAGGATATTATATTTATAGAAAAATATATACCTAACCCAAAACATATAGAAGTTCAAATACTTGGAGATAAGTTTGGAAATATAGTTCATTTATATGAAAGAGATTGTTCAGTTCAAAGAAGACATCAAAAAATAATAGAATATGCTCCAGCCTTTTCTCTATCTGATAAACTTAGAGAACAAATATGTACTAATGCTGTAAAAATAGCTAAACATGTAGGCTATGTAAATGCAGGTACATTAGAGTTTTTAGTTGATGAAAATGAAAACTTCTACTTTATTGAAATGAATCCAAGAGTTCAAGTTGAACATACTGTAACAGAAATGATAACAGGTATAGACATAGTTCAAAGTCAAATATTAATAGCTCAAGGATTTAAACTAGAAGATGAACCTATAAACATAAAGTCACAAGAAGATATCCAAGTAAGAGGCTACTCTATCCAATGCAGAATAACTACAGAAGATCCAAAAAATAACTTCATGCCTGATACTGGAAAAATACAAGTTTATAGAACTGGTTCAGGTTTTGGTATAAGATTAGATGGAGGAAATGGATTCACAGGCTCTACAATAAGCCCTTACTACGATAGTTTATTAGTTAAGACAATATCTTGGGATAGAACTTTTAAAGGCGCTATAAACAAAACAGTTCGTTCAATTAAAGAACTTAGAATTAGAGGTGTTAAAACAAATATAGGTTTCTTAGTTAATGTTTTAAATAACCCAATTTTTTCACAAGGAAACTGTAGTACAAAATTCATTGATGAAAATCCCGATTTATTTGAAATAAAAGAAAGTAAAGATAGAGGAACTAAACTACTTCAATTTATAGGAAATACTATAGTAAATGAAAATAAGTGTTCTGAAAAACCTGAGTTTCAAACTATATATAACCCTAAATCAAGTAATACATTTTCTCCAAACGAAGGAAGTAAAATTCTATTTGATAAACTAGGTAAAAAAGACTATTTAGAATCTATAAAAAAAGAGAAAAAATTACTTCTAACGGATACAACTATGAGAGATGCTCATCAGTCTCTTTTAGCAACAAGACTTAGAAGTTATGACTTACTAAAAGTTTCACAGCAAACAAGTGAGCATATGAAAGATTTATTCTCTCTTGAAATGTGGGGAGGAGCAACTTACGACGTAGCATATAGATTCTTAAAAGAATCTCCGTGGGTAAGACTTGAAAAACTAAGAGAAGAAATTCCTAATATAATGTTTCAAATGCTATTTAGATCATCTAACGGAGTTGGTTATAAAAACTATCCCGATAACGTTATAAAGGAATTCTTAAAAGAATCTGCAAATAAAGGAATTGATGTTTTTAGAATATTTGACTCTCTTAACTGGGTTGAAAATATGAAACCATCTATATATACAGCTCTTGAGACTGGTAAAATTGTTGAATCTACTATATGTTATACAGGAGATATTTTAGATCCAAATAAGACTAAGTATAATTTAGAGTATTACATTAATATGGCTAGACAATTAGAAGAATTAGGTTCTGATATTATATGTATCAAAGATATGGCAGGTCTTTTAAAACCATATGCTGCCTATACTCTTATAAAAGCATTAAAAGAAAATGTTAATACTCCTATTCACCTACACACTCATGACACAAGTGGTAATGGAGTTGCTACATGCTTAATGGCTTCTGAAGCTGGAGTTGATATTGTTGATGGAGCACTTGAAACAATGGCAGGACTTACTAGTCAGCCTTCATTAAATTCAATTGTAGAAGCTCTTAAAAACACAGAACGAGATACTAAAATAGATTTATATGGATTTGAAGAATTGGGTAATTACTATAAAGATTTACGTAATGTATACTCAAAATTTGAAAGTGATTTAAAGAACCCATCTGCTGAAATTTATAAATATGAAATTCCAGGTGGTCAATATACAAACTTAAAGCCTCAAGCTGACAGTTTAGGTTTATCTGATAAGTTTGATCAAGTAAAAGAAAAGTATAAAGAATCTAATGAAATATTAGGTGATATAATTAAAGTTACTCCATCATCTAAAGTTGTAGGTGATTTAGCAATATTTATGGTAAAAAATAAATTAGATAAAGATAATATAGTTTCAGAAGGGAAAAATCTTTCATTCCCAGACTCAGTTGTTGACTATTGTAGGGGTATGATAGGTCAACCTGAAGGAGGAATTCCTAAGGACATTCAAAAAGTCGTACTAAAAGGAGAAGCTCCTATAACAGTAAGACCTGGAGAGTTAATTCCAAGTGAAGATTTTGAATCTGTAAAAACATATCTAGATGAAAAATTTAATATGGATTCTAATGTAAGAAATGTATTAAGTTACACACTTTATCCTAATGTTTATGAAGATTATTTAAAGCATCTACAGTTATATAACGATATCTCAAAACTTGAAAGTCATGTATATTTTTATGGTTTATCAATAGGGGAAGAATGTGAAGTAGAGATTGAAGAAGGAAAAGTATTAACTATAAAGTTAATAGAAATAGGGGATATAAAAGATGACGGAAATAGAACTTTATCATTTGAACTAAATGGAATGATGAGAGATGTAGAAGTTAATGATACTCACTATAGTTCAAATATAAAAGATATCTTAAAAGCTGATATGAACAATCCTTTACAAATAGGTGCTAGCATTCCTGGAAAAGTTGTAAATATATTAGTTAAAGAAAACGAAGAAGTTAAAGAAAATCAGCCACTTATCGTTATCGAAGCTATGAAAATGGAAACTGTTATAGTAGCTAAAACAAGTGGATGTGTTAAATCTATTTATGTAAGTCAAGATGAAATGGTAAAAGATAAACAATTACTAATAGATATGAAATAAAAATAAAAAGCTATATCAAGTTGACTGCAACTCCGTATAAATAGATAAGTTTTGCTCCCCAAATCAAAAATTCGCTACGCTCATATCGCCGAACGTGGTCGCTAAAAATACGATTTGAAAGGTCGCTAAAACTTATCTATTTATACTATGCTGACTTACTTGATATAGCTTTTTTATTTTATATTGTGTTGAATGAGAGTTCTACTTTAAATAAGTCTCCATCTATTTGAACCCCTAATTTACCACCTTGAAGTTGTACTAAGTCTCTAGCAATAGCTAGTCCAAGTCCGCTTCCCTCTGTATTTCTAGCTAAGTCTCCCCTTTTGAATCTTTCAAGTATTTCACTTGCTTCAAAGTTTAATTCGTATGCTGATATATTTTTCATAGACACAAATACTTGATTTTCATTTACTATCATATCTACATACACCCTTGTATTTTCATGAGAGTATTTAGATATATTTACTAATAAATTTTCAAATACTCTATACATTCGTCTTCCATCACAATTTATATAAACAGGTTCTTTTGGGATATTTAATTTTAAACTCAAATTAGATTCTATTAATTTTTCTTCATTTTCGCCTATACTTTGTCTTAATAGTTGATTTAAATCCAACCTTTCAATATTAAGATCAATATTTCCACTACTTGCTTTACTAGCCTCAAACAAATCTTCTATAAGATTTTTTAAACGTTTTGACTTATTGTCTAATATATTTATATAATCATTTAAGTACTCAGGCTGTACATTTTCTTCTTTTTTGATTAAATCAACATAATTGATTATTGATGTCAAAGGCGTTTTTAAATCATGACTTACATTTGTTATAAGCTCCGTTTTCATTCTTTCACTTTTTAATGTTTCTTCTATTGCATTTTCTAGTCCGTCACTTAAATTATTTATATTTTCTGCAAGAATAGTTAAGCTATTATTATCTCTTAATCTTATTTTATGATTTATATCTCCATTTTTTATTTTTTCTGTACCTTCTATTATTTCATCTATATAAGCTAATCGATTTATTGTATATCCAGTTACAATAAATAAAACTGACGATAGTATAGTTAAAATAAACATAACTACTCTAAATGAAATTGAATAAAATTGCACATTAAAAAACATAAGTATAAATGCTGTACACATTAGTATTAATAAATCTAGTAAAATCAATCTTTTTATTAAAGGTACTTTTTTCCCATAATTAATTGTATTTGTTATTACATTTGTAAAAAAGCTTCCAACCCTATAAGTTATACTATTTTTAAAAATCTCAGTCTTTTTTTCTAAATTTATAAAGCAACTTATCCAAATAAATATGAAACTTAAAAATATAAACTTTAAAATTACAGACCATCTAGAGCTTACTTCTAAAATTGAAAACATACCTAATACTAAAAATATAAAAGCATATATTTCTAAAGGTGTTTTTGTATATATTTTTAATATTAAACTATCTTTATTTATAAGTTTTTCTTTATTTTTTATAAACGCTATTAATGAAATAATCGATATGATAGCTGATATTATTAAAACTTTAATTAAATCTTTTGATAAATTTTTATAATGCTCAAACTGATTGTAATTCCATTTAAACCCCAGGCTATCATAGTAGTCTAAGTTGTAGTTAATTTGTTTCGGGAATGACATACTGATTTTAAGGTTCTCTTCCGTACCCCAATAATTATTTGCTCTATTTAGCTTATATACATTTCGTTTGTTATTCATAATTTTAGTGTATTTAACTAAATTATCTTGAAAATCAATATCTAGATTATAATAATCTTTTTGATATTTTCTAAACTCTTCGTTATTTATAAAGTTAGTATTACTATAAACTTCTCCCGTAGAATTATTTTCAATAAAAAATTTCATACCTTTAATTTCAGCTAATTTTCTTCTACCCTCTACTATATCTTCCTTTTGATATTTACTTGATGTTGATATCTCCATGTTTGTTAATATATTTGGAAGAATCCTACTTTCAAATGCATCGCTTTCAAAAAAATTACTTGCATGTGGTATATTTGAATTATTGATTAAATTACTTGGTTTTATCTTATTGTATGTATATCCAAAAAATAAGTCGCCAGCTATTGCTCCAAATATTGCTGTTGAAATTAATAATATGATTAAAGTTATAAACTTTAATATTTTTTTATTTGTCTTTTTCATTTATTCACCCATTTCTTTACTTACCTATAATAGATTAATAGCTCTCATAATTTTGTAAAAAACAAAATTTGAAATTGCTAAGACTAAAAATTGCATCCCTAACTGTCCTTCTAAATATGTAAATCCTATTAAAACAGCTCCAACTTGTGCCATAAAGAAAAATATAAGTAAAAGTGCAAAATGCATTACTAGCTGTATATTCCATCTTTTTATTTTAAAAATGTTATAACTTCTCGATTTTGTATCCAACGCCCCACACCACCTTTAAGTATCTTGGTTCTTTAGGATTAATTTCTATCTTTTCTCTGATTCTCCTAATATGAACACTGACTGTATTTTCTGAGTTAAAACTCTCTTCTTCCCAAACTCTTTCATAAATTTCATCTATTGAAAAAACTCTACCTTTATTAGATATTAAAAGATTTAAAATCTTAAATTCTATAGGTGTAAGTTTAACTAATTCTTCATCAACAAATACTTCTTTACTATTAATATGTAATTTAAGATCTCCACTTTGCAAAATATCTTTATTTTCTACAGATTCGTAATTTCCTAAATTTATGTATCTTCTGAGTTGCGATTTAGTCCTTGCTATAAGTTCTAATGGATTGAATGGTTTTGTTATATAATCATCTGCTCCAATATTTAATCCAATAATTTTATCACTATCTTCACTTTTTGCAGATACTAATATTATTGGTATATTTTTTTCTTCTCTAATTTTTATGGTAGCTTTTATTCCATCTAATTTAGGCATCATTATATCCATAATTATCAGATGAATATTTTCTGATACTAAAATTTCTAATGCTTCCATACCATCATAAGCTTTAAATATATTAAATCCTTCATTTTTTAAGTAAATCTCAATAGAATCTACTATTTCTTTATCATCATCAACAACTAAAATATTACTCATATACTTACCTCACTTAATTTAATCATCAGTTTTGATTATACAATATCCCGACCTTTCTATCTTTATTTTTTCTATATTTATATAATAAACTATAAATCTTAAGATTTTCTTAACATAAATCTTAAGATTTTCTTACAATTTCTTTCTAATTTCTTTCTTCCTAAAAGTATCTTCATATATTAGACGAAAAATTATTCAAAAAAGTTTCATTTTTAATAAAAATTTCCACAAAAAAAGACATTTATAACTTATAGTTATAAATGTCCTCTTTTTTCGTCTCTATCCAAAGTTTAAATATTAAGATTATCGAAGGTTTAGTTATGTATGTTGACAGAACACTTACGTACATAGTACGTCGTGTGAAGGAAACATACATAACTGAACCGAGTGGAACTTAATTTTAAACTAAATCTTCTTCTAAATCATGATGATGATCGTGGTCATCCTCTATAACAACACCATCTAAAGCAGCTATGTGTATATTGTTCTTTTTAGAATAATCTATTAAAGCAGCTTTTATAGCTTGTTCCGCTAATACTGAACAGTGCATTTTTACTGGTGGTAATCCATCTAATGCTTCTGCAACAGCTTTATTTGTTATATCTAAAGCTTCTTCTATAGTTTTACCTTTTATTAATTCTGTAGCCATAGAAGAACTTGCTATAGCTGATCCACATCCGAAAGTCATAAACTTAACATCGTTTATTATTTTAGTATCGTTGTCTATATCAAGATATATTCTCATTATATCTCCACATTTAACGTTTCCAACTTCTCCTATTCCACTAGCATCCTCTATTTCTCCAACATTTCTTGGGTTCATGAAATGATCCATAACTTTTTCACTGTATTGCATATTAATTACCTCCCTTTTCTAACTTGTTGTATAATGGTGACATACTTCTTAGTCTCTCTATTATTTTTGGTAAGTTATCTATTATATAATCTATATCTTCTTCTGTTGTAAAATCTCCTATACTAAGTCTTAATGATCCATGAGCTATCTCATGAGGTAGCCCCATAGCCATAAGAACGTGAGATGGATCTAATGATCCAGAAGTACAAGCTGATCCACTTGATGCTCCTATACCTAACATATCTAGCATTAATAGTATTCCTTCTCCTTCTATAAACTCAAATGAGAAGTTTACATTTCCTGGAAGTCTGTATTCTAAGCTTCCATTAACTTTTGTATGAGGTATTCTTTCTAGTATACCATCTATAAGTTTAGCTCTTAATGCTGTTAGTCTTTCTATATGCTCTTCCATGTTAGCTTTTGCAAGTTCACATGCTTTTGCATATCCAACTATACCTGGTATATTTTCTGTACCTGCTCTTCTTCTTCTCTCTTGTGCTCCACCATGAACAAATGTGTGTAGTTTAACACCAGTTCTTATGTATAAAGCACCTATCCCTTTTGGTCCATAAATCTTATGAGATGACATACTCATTAAATCTATATTTAACTCTTTAACATCTATTGGTACATTTCCAGCAGCTTGAACAGCATCTGTATGGAATATAACATTATGTTTTTTAGCTATTTCTCCTATTTCTTTTATAGGTTGTATAGTACCTACTTCGTTGTTAGCAAACATTATACTTATTAATATAGTTTTATCTGTTATTGCTTTTTCAACATCTTCAGCATTTACTCTACCATCAGCATCTACATCTAAATATGTTACTTCAAATCCATGATGCTTTTCTAAGTATTCACAAACATGTAATATACCATGATGCTCTATTTTAGAAGTTATTATATGATTTCCTTTAGCTTTGTTTGCAAAAGCAACTCCTTCTATTGCCCAGTTGTCACTTTCTGTTCCACCAGCTGTAAAGTATATTTCATTTGGTTTTGCATTTATAAGATTCGCCACAGTCTCTCTTGATTTATCTAAAACATTTTTTGCATCTCTCCCGAAAGAATGGAAACTTGATGCATTTCCGAAAGTTTCAGTGAAGTAAGGCATCATAGCATCTAGTACTTCTTGTTTTACAGGAGTTGTAGCCGAATAATCCATATATATTTTTCTTTTTTCCATTTCATTCATCTCCTAAATCTATTTTATAATTAAATCTGTTATATCATTTATGTTTTTATTTTTATTGTAATCATCTATCATGTTTTGAAGTGTTATTGAATTTATAACATCTTCAATACCTTTTTTAAGTCTTTCCCAAACAATTTTGGTAACACATATTCCAGAGTTTTCACATATATCTTCATCTACTACACAATCTGATATTGAAACAGGACCTTCAAGTACTATTAGTATATCTCCTACAGTTATATCTTTAGGTTCTTTAACTAATAAATATCCTCCTTGAGCACCCCTTACACTTTTTATCAATCCAGCTTTTTTAAGTGCCGAAAATATTTGCTCTAAATATTGCTCTGATATATTTTGCTTTTGAGCTATTTGTCTTAATGGAACTGGTCCATTTTTCTGTGTCAACGAAAGCTCAAACATTGCTTTTAGTCCGTATCTACCTTTAGTTGATAACTTCATTTTATACACCTTCTTTTCAAATAGGTATTCCCGACTAACTTACTAGGTTTTATCTTCAAGATTATTTTATTATATCCTAGTGATCTTGTCAACATTAAATTCATACTATTTTTGTAGGAATTAAAAAAAGAGTTAAAACCTTGTGTTTTCAACTCTTTTTATTCTTTATACATAATAAATTACCCACTGACCGACTTCTTTAAACCCTAATTTTTTATAAATTTTTCCGGCATCTTCATTATCATAAAATAGGCATGGCTTCTTTTTTTCATTTATCAAATTATTACATAACTTAACTATACATTTTGTTGCATATCCCTTATTCCTGTACATAGGGTGTGTACCTACTCCAACTATCATCGCATGTGTAGTACTTTCTGCTGTAGATTTTGCCATAGATACAATTTTTTTATCTTTTTCAATATAATATCCTCTTCCAGTCCTTAAGTTTTCTCTTATACTTTGTATTGTAGGTTTTTGAAATTCATTTATATTTTCATATAAACTTAGTATTTTACCTATCTTTCCAAATCTTATTTTTTTAACATCACTATCTAATTCGTATTCTTTTAAATAGCTTCTATTTTTCAATATACAAAAGTTAACAATTCTTTTTCTATCATAATTAATATATGGCTCTATATATTTTAAAGTTTCAATTTTCCCATTTATGTTACTAAATGGTAGGCTACTTATATGATTAATAAAGCAAGTCATATCTCTATTATCATAAGAATACAACGTTAATAGATCAAAGTATTGTATAAGTAATCCATTTATCTCTCCAACTGTATTTAAATCTCCCCATATATTAAAGAATTGATTATCATATCCATATCTTTCAATATCTCCTATTGCAAATAAATTAAAATCTTCTTCTCTTCTTAAATATTCAATAATTTGATTATGGTAACATTCATCTAACTTTAGAATCATTTTATCCTCCGACATATAAGTTTAATGCTAAATAATATGTTATTAGTTATTTATTTATTCTTTTTTATAAGGCTTTTTTCCTTTATTAAATTAGTTATTATTTTATAATTATATCAAATTAAAACAAAATTTCATTTTTATAATCAAATTACTTGAAAATCTATTTTCATAGTGATATATTAGTTTTAATAATTTCAGAAAGAAGGGTTAATTATGACTATATTAGATATCTTTGTTAAAAATTTATGTGGAACCTTTAATAATGATGAGCAAATAGAATCTGAATTAAAAAAAGGTGAGGTAAAACACCCTTATGCAAAACATATAAATGGTATTTGCAATGATAAAATAAAAAACTTACCTAAGGATTTTAAAGGTTACTTTGTTATAGAGGAAAGTTATTATAAGCAAGGCAATTTCAGCAATATATTACCTCATTTATTTTTATTTACACTGAATGAAGATAATAAGGTTGTGTTAACATCATATGAATTGCCTGAAGGCGTTAAAAAAGAAGATTTTAGAAATGATAATGAATCCTTAACAATGGATTATAATAATTTAATTGTTTCTGAAAAATTTACACCTATGGTCTATGATGAGTCCGATGGAGTATTTACTGGAGAAAGCATTAGTTATTTTTCACCTGTAACTAAATTTGAATTAAAAGAAAGAATAGAAGACTCTACATTATACGTAAGTGAAGTTTTTTATAAAAATGATAAAATAACTTTCGGATTTATCGATCCACTAATATATAAAAGAATATAATAAAAAGGTACAGTAGCAAAACTGTACCTTTCTTAATTTTAACTAACTATTTTTATTTTTTAAAGTTTTCCAATACTGCTCAAATGATTTTTCATTTTTATTTAATCCATGATTATAATACTTTCTATCCTTTATAGGCTCAGGTAAATACTGTTGATCTACATAATTATTTTCATAGTCATGAGGATATTTATATTCAAGTCCTCTACCTAGTTTAGCTGCCCCTGAGTAATGAGCATCTTTTAAATGCATAGGTATATCCCCAGTTTCTATGCTATCTAAATCAGCTAGCGCTAAATCTATAGCACTTATTACTGAATTTGATTTTGGACACTGAGCTAAGTATATTGTAGCTTGCGCAAGAGGAATTCTTGCTTCTGGAAACCCCAATTGAAGAGCTGAAGAAACACAAGCTTCAGTTATAGTTATAGCCTGAGGGACAGCAAGCCCTACATCCTCACTTGCAACGCACAATAATCTTCTTGTTATTCCTTGTATATCTCCTGCTTTTACAAGCCTTGCTAAATAATGTATAGCTGCATCTGCATCTGATCCTCTAAGAGATTTGTGAAATGCAGATAGTATAGAATATCCATCATCTCCACCTCTATCAAAATTCATCATTTTTACAGTTGAACAATCCATAACATTTTCTAGTGTTATATTTACACTATTAGTCGTTATATTTGTTCCTAAGTTAACAACTAACTCTAACTTATTTAATGCACTTCTCATATCTCCATTACACGTTTGAGCAATATACTCTAATGCGTTTTCGTCAACGTTTATACTCTCATATGTATTAAGTTTTTTAATTTTTTCTACAGATTTTTTTAAGCCTACAAATATATCATTTTTATTTATTGGTTTAAATTCAAATATAGTGCTTCTACTTAATATGGCTTTGTATACTACAAAATATGGATTATCCGCTGTACTTGCTATTAATGTAACAGATCCATCCTCTATAACTTCAAGAAGTGATTGTTGTTGCTTTCTATTTAAAGCTTGTATCTCATCTAGCATTAAAATTATTCCATTATATGAAAATAAATCTCTCTTACTACTATCTATTGCCTCTTTAATTTCTTTAGTTCCACAGTTAACTGCATTCAACTTTATATATTTTTTTCCAGTTACATTAGCTATTATATTAGCTAATGTAGTCTTTCCTGTACCTGGTGGTCCATATAAAATCATATTTGGAATAGTTTTATTTTCTATAAGCTTATTTATAATTTTTCCTTTTCCTATTATATGAGTTTGCCCTATCATATCATCTATTTGTTGAGGTCTTAATCTATCAGCTAATGGTTGCATTTTTACCTCCTAACTTTATATGTAAAATTGTATATAAATAAAAATTTAGTTCTTTTTTACTTACATTATTATACTACCTTTCAAATTTTATTTCATCTATAGTACTTTTACTATATATCATTATTTTTAATCAAGCCTTATCTTAGGAATAAATTTTATTTTAAATTAGTATATTTATAGTATATGTGATTGTTGAAAGGGGATATTTTATGCAATATATGAATATGAATACAATTAGAGAGAAGGGGCAACTCTCTATGAATGGAGTTGGGACTGTTAGAGTTAAGGCTGACTTAGCTTTATTGACAGTAGGTGTAACCACATCTAATCCTGATGTTCAAGTAGCTCAAGTAGAAAATTCAAATACTGTAAATGCCATAATAATTAGCCTAACTGACTATGGTATTCCAAAAGAAAATATAAATGCTTATGATGTTTCTATAAATAAAAAATATGATAATATATCAAATGAACTTATCGCTTATGAAATCACTACTACTTTAAGAATTGAAATCACTAATATAAAAAATTTAGGCGATATTTATTCTTTAGCTATAGAAAACGGCGCTAATAGCAATATTAATATTTCATTTACTGTATCTGATACAGCTCCTCATTATAAAGATGCACTTTTAGCTGCAACTCAAGATGCATTGGATAAAGGTGCATTAATAGCTAAAAATCTTGGTATAAAATTAAGACCTTTACCTGAAAGTATTTTTGAAAATAGTACTTCAATTTATTCTGTAAGTAAAAGAGATGTTGGATACGCAAGCTCTCCTTATCTATCATCAGGTGATTTAATAGTTACAGCTCAAGTAACTGTTGTTTTTAATACTTATATATAAAAATAAAAAAGCTGCTATAAAAGCAGCTTTTTATACTATGCAATTTTCTATTTGAACTATATAATCTCCACAATGTTCACATATTATTATACTTACTATATAACTATCGTCTACTTTTCCAGCTCTACTTAACTTATTAAATGATAGTCCTTCATATTCTTTATCTATATCACTGATTACATATTTACCATCCTTTGAAAATACATAAAAATGATATTCTAAGAATCCAAAGAATTTTTGTTTTTCCTTAACTCCTGCTAAGCACTCTGGACAAGCTTCTTGATAGTATTCTAAATCAAAATCAATATTTTCATCTTGATTCAACAATCTTAAAACCTTATCTAAATCTATATTAGACACTGGCTTTTCTTCATCATTTATTAGACCACTACAGCTATTTTCATTTAGTTCATACTCTTTTTCTCTAAATTTAAATTTATAATTGTTCATAATACACCTCTTTTACTTTATATTCATTGGAGTTTCTTGCTTTTTAGTTGCCTCATATTCATCTTTAGTTATATATCCTAATTCTTGCATTTTATATAAAATTATATCTCGTCTTTTTTTAGCTGCTTCATAATCTGTGGAATATAACCCTGGATTATTTGTTATACCAGCTAATAATGCACATTCACCTAAATTGAGCTCACTTACATTTTTATCAAAATAGATTTTAGCTCCTTTTTCAACTCCATATGAACTTTTTCCTAAGTATATATTATTTAAATAAAGTTCTAATATTTCTCGCTTATTCATATGTTTATTCATTTGCTTAGCGTTGTACATATCTTTAAGTTTTCTTTTTATAGTTTGGTCTGTAGTAGTTAAAAGATTCTTTGAAAGTTGCATTTCCAGTGTACTTCCACCTTGTGTAGATTTACTGAAAGCATTGTGTATAATCGACCTCGCTAAAGCCATATAATCTACACCTTTATTATCGTAAAATCGTTCATCTTCTATAGAAACTATGGCATTTTGTAAATTCACAGGAATTTTACTTATACTTACATATTCGCTACTTATTGACTTGTCTCTCATATATGAATATGTAAGTTCAGGAGTATTTCTAAACATTACATTCATTAATGCATTTCCAGCTATAGCTCCTAAAAATGATATTATAAGCAAAAATATTAATGATTTTTTTAGCACGCCTAAAAACTTTTTATTTCTTAATTTCTTTTTAGCTCTTACTTTTTCAACTCTTTTCCCACTACTTGTATATTCTTTTCTATTATCATAATTCATACTATTCTCAGCTCTATTTATGTTATTTTTTTTAATAACTTGAGTTTTTGAGTTTACATTATGAGAGCTAATTTTTTTACGCCTTATTTTATTATTTCCATCATCATAATAACTCATTTTTTTCTCTCCTTTTTAAATATATGAGTAATTATACCTTTTTATGCCAAATAAATCAAAGCTTTAATTGTATATAGTTTTATGTTTTTTTGTTCTTATTATTTAAAATTATTTTATATAAATTTTGAAATTTTTGTGTAAACTTGATTTTTTAGGGTATAATAAATCTGAACAAAATTTTAGGAGGTATTTATTATGGCTTACAAAATAAATGATGCTTGCATAAGCTGCGGAGCATGTGAACCAGAATGTCCAGTTAGCTGTATATCTGCAGGAGATGACAAATACGTTATAGATCCTGATATATGTATAGAGTGCGGAACTTGCAACAGCGTATGCCCTGTTGATGCTCCTCAACCAGAGTAATACATAAATAAAATAGACAAAAAAAGAAAAGCTAATAGCTTTTCTTTTTTTGTCTATTTTTAAATTAAGAATTCAATTTGATTTATTTTATATTTTTTTGTCGAAAATTGTTGACATATTTGTCGAATCTTGATATTATTATTCAAGAAGGTTATTCCCCTGATAACCTTAAAATTTTTACTCCCCAAATAAAATATATTCCCTAATAAACCCCTTTTTATAATATATTTTACCCCTTTAAAAGCCTTACTTTGATCGGTATGAAAGTAAGGCTATTATTTTGTTTACTTCCTTAAAAGCATCTATTTTCCTATCTATATATTCATAACAATAACCTTTATATATATTGTATTTTCTACTTTCCTTATTAACTCTTATAGTTTTTATATTCCAATAACCTGAATCCTCACTAACTATAATTTGTATAGTAGTATTATCATTGTTTTTTCTTGTAAAATAATGATTTTCATCACTACATTCGTATTTCCAATCCAAGTTTTCATTTATACATTTGATATCTTTAATTATCTCTGATACATTTTCATATCTATTTTCTGGACTTACATTTATACATTTTTCAATTATGTTTATCATGTCTTTAGGTATATGAGGTAAATATTTATTTCTTTTAGGGAATTTACCACATGCTGATGCTACTTTAACCATGTTTATATCTTTATATTTTTTTAATTGATTATTATATTCTAAGTTCCCATTACACATCCTATACAAAGTTGTACCTATTTGATATATATCAACTTTCCTATCTATAACAGTACTCTTACATTGTTCTGGAGCTATATGTTTATAGTAAACATTTCTTAATTTACCAACTCCATTTTTATTCAAATATACAGCTGAACCAAAATCAGTTAATACAGCTTTATTTTCATTACTTATAAGTATATTATTTGGTTTTATATCACAATGCGCAATTCCTATATTGTGTATATACTCAACAGCATATAAAAAATCTAAAGCATAGTTTTTTATTTCTCTTATGGTCAAATTTCTTGTTTCTAATAAATGATATAATGATCCATTTTTATAATAAGGCATTGTTATATATATATTTTCATCATCGTATGATACATGATTTATTTTTATTATATTTGGATGGTTTGCTTTACATATTTTTTTTGGTTCTTCGAAACATTTTTCTGGATTTTTAAAAGATGATTTTTTTATTTTCTTTAATATGAATTGTCTCCCCATTTGACTATCTTCAACTAAATATAACTTTGAATTAACCCCTTCTGATTTTAAAGGTTTTATTATTTTTAAGTCTATATTAGTAATTATATCCATAATATAGTATCACCACCTAAAAACACTCCTATCATAACCCCCATTACTGTCACTCCTAACTCTGCATTTTTATGACTTATATATACTATGATTTTTAAGTATAAATAAACACTAAAAAAGCAAATTCAATTTTGTATACTTAAAAAACCCTTATACTTATTTTAGTAAGCATAAGGTTTTTTTGTTACTTATTTAGTTCAAGAAATAATTTTGCAGTAGCTAGTGTATCACTATCTGCTCTATGTGCATTTTTATTTTCTATATTATAGTACTCACACGCAGTTTCTAATTTTTTATTTTTCCCTTTATATTCTTTGTTCTGCTTTAAAAGTTCTAAAGTACATATATGATTATTAATAGGCTCTAGACCCATTTTGTCTAAATAAAAATTCAAGAACTTTAAATCAAATTTAGCGTTATGTGCAATTATTGTTTTTTCACCTACATAATCTCTGAACTTAGGTAAAACTTCTTCTAAGCTTTTTTCATTTTCTACCATTTCATTACTTATGTTCGTTATATCACTTATAAATGTAGGAATTATTCCCTTAGGTTTTATTAATCTCGAATAATTTCTACCTATTTTATTATCTACAATCTCAGTTACACCAATCTCTATAATCTCACAACCTTTGTATGGGTCTAAACCAGTAGTTTCTAAATCTACTACGATAAATTCTTTTTTCATATAAAACCTCTCACCTTCATAAAATTATATCTATAATTATATCAAATTTTAGTATATATTAAAAAAGAAAAGCAATAACAAAATTAGTTTTAATATTTATTTAAATCCTTTTTTAGGAATTTTAGGGCTTTCTAAAAATACTAATCCATTTCCTTGAACCTTTTTATCATAACTTAAGTCTAAAGTAAACTTAATAAGTTGTGCATATATTTCTGACTCGCTTAGATCTCTTTCAAACGCTACATCTGAATAATTCTTTATAAGAGCTAGTGCTCCACTAACATGAGGGGCTGCCATACTTGTTCCATCTAAAATTGCATACGTATTATTTTTATAAGTAGATAAAATACCCACTCCTGGAGCCATTACATCTAAAAAATTATTACTATTTGAAAAATATGCAGGTTTGGCATTCTCATCTACAGCTCCAACTGAAATAACCTCACCATATGCAGCTGGATAAGAATATTCATTTGTAGAAGATTTATTATCTCCATCATTTCCTGCTGCACAGACCACTAATATATTATTACTTGAAGCTTTCCTTATAGCTTTGTGAAGATTCTCATCGTCAGTATATCCACCTAATGACATACTTATAATATCTACCTTCTTGGTTATAGCATAATTAATAGCATTTATTATCCACTTATACTCTCCTTCTCCGTCTCCATTTAACGCCTTTAAAATCATAAGGCTACATTCAGGCGCAACACTAAGCACAATTCCGGCAACATGGGTTCCATGCCCTACATAATCATTGGCTATATCTTTATTTGAGTTATCATCTTTTGTAAAGTTTCGTGTGTGTACTATATTATTTTTTAATGCTTTGTGCTCAACATCACAACCTGTATCTATAATAGCTACCGTGATTCCTTTTCCACGGTTTGATTTAGCCCAAAATTTATCAGCTCTAATCATTTTTACACCATAGGAAACTATTTTGGTCTCTCTACTAACTTCATTTACTTTGTATGGAAGCAATCTCATTTTGCTCATCTAATACAACTCCTTTGATAACATTCATACTGAATTATATACAATTTAAAGTTATATTGTGATAATCGTAAAAAATGTCCTAAGGTTTAATCCTTAAGACATTTTTATTCTTTAAATTTACTTTTTATCAGCTATTAGTTCTTTTATAGCTCCTATGCTTCCAAGTAACCCTTGTGATTCATACGGAATAAAGACTTTATTTTCACCTTTAGCCATTTCGCTTAATGCTTCTACATATTTAACAGATAACATCGCCTCATCAACATTAGCATTTTTAAGAGCTTCATATACCATTCTAACTCTATTTGCTTCTGCTTCTGCAATTTTATTGATTGCTTCTGCTTCCCCTTCTGCAATTCTAACTTGAGATTCTCTCTTAGCTTCTGCATGAAGTATAGCAGTTTGCTTTTCTCCTTCTGCCTTTAATATTTGAGACTCTTTAAGCCCTTGTGCCTCAGTTATAGCAGCTTGTTTTGTACCTTCTGCTTGAAGTATAACTGCACGTTTTTCTCTCTCTGCTCTCATTTGTTTTTCCATTGCTTCTTTTATATCCGCTGGAAGATCTATGTTTTTAATTTCAACTCTTTCTACTCTTACGCCCCACTTATCAGTAGCTTCATCAAGTATGATTCTAAGTTTATTATTTACATCATCTCTTGAAGATAGCGTTCTGTCTAGTTCCATAGTTCCTATTACATCCCTTAATGTAGTTGTTGTCAAATATCTTATAGCTTGAACTAAATTAGCTATTTCGTAAGTTGCCTTAAAAGAATCTGTAATTTGATAGTACACAACCGTATCAATCGACATTGTAACGTTGTCTTTAGTTATAACCGGTTGTGGTGGTGAATCTATAACTTGAGTTCTAAGATCTATTTTCTTAACAACTCTATCTAATATAGGAATAACTATATTTAATCCTGATTCACCTGTTTTCCAATATTTTCCTAATCTTTCTACTATAATAACTTCTGATTGTTTTACTATTTTAATAGTAGCAAAAGCTAAAACTATAACTAATACTATTAAAACTGTAAAGAATATTGATGCAAACATTTAAAACCCTCCCTTATGCAATTTTTACAATTAATTTTACCCCATCTATTTTTTCAACAACTACATTGGCATTTTTAGGTATTTCTATTGAATTAACTGATGTTGCACTCCAAACTTCTCCATTTAATTTTACTAATCCAGGCTCTTCTGAGCTAATATCTTTTACTACTACACCAGTTTTTCCTATTAAAGCATCTATGGTAGATGGTTTTATTTCTTTATTTACCTCAAAGTATCTCTGAAGTACACTTCTACCAAATATAATTCCTATACCTGAAACAATACACATTATTACGATTTGCGCACCCCAAGAAGGTATTATAAATGATGCTAACCCTGCTATAAGGCAGCCTATGGCGAAAAATATAGATAGAAAGCTTACTGTAACAGCTTCAATTATAAGTAATACTATCCCTATTATAATCCATATTAAAAACATTAAATCTCCCTCCTTAAGTATACTATACCCTATTTTAATTGCCTTTGTAATTATAGTATATGCTTTGTAGCCTTATTGTAACTACTTAAATGTTTTTATTACCTCTTTTTCATTTTTGCTTATATCTATATTTTTTATCTCTTTATTTTCTTTACTCTCTCTTATTAGCTCTCCTTTGATTATTATTTCATCTTTTATACAAACTTCAACCTTTGTTCCATTTAATAAATAATATGTTCCTATTCCACTTTTCTTATCATCTTCCCATTCTCCTATGTACCTATAAATTTCACATGTATAAGTTCCTACTCCAGATTTTTTTCCATTTGTATATTCACCTTCATAAACTGAATTATCTTTATATATGTACAATCCTTTTTCATCAAATTGGTCATCTTTAAAATAACCTTTATAACTTTCTCCATTTCTATACTTTAATATTCCATATCCTTTTTTATATCCATATTTAAATTCGCCTTCATATATATCTCCAGATTCATTAGTATATACACCTTTCCCATGATATACATTATTTTTAAATTCACCTACATATTTACTTCCATCAGCATATGAGTAGGTTCCTTTTCCATTTAATTTGTCTTCTTTATATTCACCTTCAAATACTCCTCCATTATTACACACATACTTTCCTTTTCCCTCTCTTAATCCATCATTAAAAGTTCCTGAAAACTTATCTCCATTGTTATATATAATAAGCCCTTTTCCTTCTCTTTTCCCACTTCTAAACTCACCTTTGTAAATATCCTTATTTGCAAAGATGTACATTCCTATACCCTCTATAACTCCAAATTTAAAATCCCCACTATAAACAGATCCATCGCTATAAATATACTTCCCTATACTATGCATCAAATCTTCTTTCCATAAGCCTTCATATCTATCTTTATTTGCAAAAATGCAAATTCCAAATCCACTTCTTTTTCCGTCCACCAATTCACCTTTATATGTATCTCCATTATCATATTTTAAAATTTCATATTTATCATCTTTATTACTTATTTTGGTACTTTTAACTAAGTTATCACTATCCTCAATTTGATTTCTTTTAATACCTCTATACCCACCTCTTAAATTATTTGTTTTTTCATTATATCCATTTTTGCTTTTTATGTGTTTATTCTTTCTAATTTCTAAAATAAATAGTAATAACTTAATTCCCATAAATGCCATTGATAAAGTAATAAATATAACAAATACCATTTCAAAATAACTTTTTATACCTTCCATATATAGTCCTCCTTATATTCTTATAATATAAGTTTATATATACAAGTCCAAAAAAATGATTTTATTTATACGACAGGAGATAATGTTTTTTATTTAGTATAATTTTCTAAAACATAAAAAAGACTGTTTTGCAGTAAAATTGTAAGCAATATGTATTAAACTTACATAAATTCACTGCAAAACAGTCCATATATTCTTAATTTAGTTTATATAAAATTTATCCTCTAATTTCTGCAGCTGTAACTACCTTATGATTTCTAAAAATATAACTTGCTGCAAATCCTACAATAGAACTTATTACAGCACATATAGCCATACATATTAAAACTTCTTTCGCTGGGTTAAAAGCAAACATAACTGGAAGTCCTGCAGATGGCGCAGCTGTACCTGGTGCATTATTTATAAGCCCCATAGATGAAACTACGACTCCTCCAATTGCTCCACTTATAAAATTTGTTACATATATAGGTATTGGATTTGCTGATATTATATCTGCCTGTGTTAGTGGCTCAATTACAACAGATATAGTATCTCTTGTATCTCCAAATTTTAATTTTTTAAATAATATGTAATTTGCAAAAGATGTTGCTGATACAGGTAATGATGCTATAGCCATAGGTACTCCTGTTAAACCTAGCATAGCAGTAAGTGCCATAGAACTTAATGGAGATGTTGATATCAATGTGAAGAATCCTCCTATTATTAATCCCATTACTATTGGACTTGAATCTGTAGACCCTGCTATTACTTCTCCTATTGTCAATAATGTGCTATTTACTACAGGTTCTAAAGATACACCTATTAATCTAGTTATTGGTGCCATTACAATTACCATAACTAATAAATCAAGTCCTGGAGGAACTTTTTCTTCTAAATATTTAACTGCAAATGACATTAAATATCCAGCTATAAATCCTGGTAGTATTCCTAATCCTGAACAAGTTATTCCTAGTAACATTGAGTATACCGGAGAAACGCCTAGTGCTAACATAACTAATGAAGCTGCCACTAAACCTCCTAGCCCTCCATTTATTGATCCTAGTTCACTAAGAAACGGAATTCCAAGAGTATTTCCTAGTAATGAAAACTGTATAGCTTCCACCAAGAATGTAGCACAGGCTGCACTAGCCAATGCTCCCATAGCTTTCATACCATGTGGTGCCTTGTAACTAAATACTGAAAATGCGGTCAGTACCGCTAGTAATAATAGTGTTCCTTTTATAACTTCCATTTTTAAAGCCCCCTCTTTTGTCTAAAAAATACTAACCTTTTCTTATATTATAATTCAAAAACCAAGTATTTAGCAATAATTTTCAAAATATTCCCATTATATATAATATTTTTTATACACATAAAAACAAACCAACTACGGCTAGAATACGCTTAGTAGCTGGCTTGTAAAACTTCTCCTAAATTTAAATTTTCTTCTTCTAGATCTTGTTCAAATAATTCTAATATTTGAGTCAATTCTTGTTTATATTGCTCTTGACTTAACTTATAGTAGGATAAATCCTCCATTAGTTCCATCATGTCTAAATACACATTTTCTAAAAGATAAAAATATCCCCCTTTTATATCAATAAGACTATTAAATGTAAATAACTTTTTACTCACATCTTTTATATACTCTATATTATATATATCTAAATCAATTATAGACTTTATATATAGTTTTAAAGTTTTTAAAATCTCTATAGAGATGGCATCTAAATTTACATTTTCTTTATTAGTATGCACGCTATCTTTATAAGCTTCAAACACAAATTCTAAATTTGTATTAATTTCGATAAAAGGGTTTTTTATTAAATCTTTTATAATTAATAACTCTCTTATACATTTTTTATTAGATAATGTCATATCTAATATAAGCAAATTGTATGCATCTGCTAAAGGATCATGTGCTTCTCCGTCAAATTCAACGTTTGAATATTCAAGTAAATTCTTTAAAGATATATAATTTATACATCTAATACCTTTATTTAAGTATTCTTTTTTTATGTCAATAAATAAATCTTTTATATTATTAACAAACCTTGGATGGTTATTTTTTTTAGAACTTCTTCGATCTGTATTTGCAAAACATGTTAAATCTAGATTTCCAAAAGTATAAATACCTTCTATTTTCGAAAACTCACCTAACCATCTTTTAAAATCTCTCATTACCTCTTCATAAGTAGGGGCATTAGCAATTTCTTCATTGGTTATTTTAGTAAGTTCTTCTATGTGAGGATATATATCAATCTCGCTTACCGGCTTTATTAACGATTTAAAATTTGAAATGTTCTTTGTAGATGTATCGTACTTTACAGCTCCAATAGCAATAATATCAGCATTATTTATATCTCTTCCATATTTAGAATTTGACATATTCATCTCAAAATCTATATATATTTTTTTCATCCCCTTCATCCTCTCTAAAGCATAAAACCTATATATTTTACCTCTTAATTAAATTTATCATAATATAATTTTATAATAGATTTTTACTAATATCAATCTAAAAGAAAAAGGATGTACTAAGTACATCCTACTCAAATCTCTCTAGGAAAGAATGTTTTTCTCCATCCTGTTGCCATCCTAAAACTGAATCAATATTTACATTTTCCGCAGCTTTAAAAATAGATTTTTCTACATCTTTGAAGTTATCTCCTAAGTTTTTAATAAGATCTTTTATTTCATACCTCTTATTACCTGTCTTTTTAGCCGCTACCATACAAGCACAGTTTAAAGGCCATATACCACTATTTTGTATAAATCTAACTATATGTTCTTCTCTTATATAGTATAAAGGTCTTATTATTTCAATTCCATCAAAGTTTGTAGATTTTAACTTTGGAAGCATTGTTTTAAAGTTACCTGCGCATAATAAATTAAGCATTGTCGTTTCTATTACATCATCATAATGATGTCCTAAGGCTAACTTATTACAACCTAGCTCTTCTGCTTTAGAGTATAATGCTCCTCTTCTCATTCTTGCACACATATAACAAGGATAATCTTTTGCTATTTCATCTGCAATTTCAAATATTTTTGAATCAAATAAATGGATAGGTATATCTAAGTATTCACAATTATCTACCAATAATTGTCTTATATCTTTATGATATCCAGGGTCCATAGCTATAAATTCGACTTCAAAGTTTACTTGACTATGTCTTTTTAACTCTTGGAACATCTTTGCCATAAGCAAACTATCTTTGCCTCCAGATATAGCTACTGCAATCTTGTCGCCTTCTTCAACTAAATTATATGCTCTTATAGCCTTTATAAACTTAGACCATAAGTTTTTTCTATATCTTTTTACAATACTTCTTTCAATATCTTTAAGTGGCTGTCTTTCATCAAAAGGAACTATAATTTCGCAGCCTTTTCCTGCTAATTCGCTCATTCAATCACCTCATTTTTTTGTGAACATGCAACTTATTTTATCATAAAGCTCAATATTAGTTCAAGATATTCATGTTTTATATCTAATTATTTCCCAGAAAATCATTTTCTTTTATTATTATCTTCAAATTTCTACTTATTATATGTATTTTTAAATTTATAAATTTTGTGTAACTTTTTAGCTACATATGAATATTATGCTATTAGATACAGTTAATTTAACTGTTCTTTAGATATAACTTTTAAAATACATCATTTGAACTGGAGGAATTTTGGTGAATACTAGAAATGTTAATAAAAATTGTGGAGATGCATTAGCTAGACCATATGTAAATGACCAAGTTTTCGGCAAAATGTATAATTTGTCAAAAGCACTTCAATATGGAACTATATTCCCTGAATTAAATTTATGGGAATCTGCTATGTACAATAAAGATTTATATAGATATATGAAAAAAATCAATGGAGGTAAAAGATAATGGCTACACGTGCTGATATGTTAACAGATATAGAAGAACTTTGTTTTGCATGTTTAGATATGAACTTATACCTAGACAATCATAATGAAGACGAAAGAGCATTAGCAACTTACAACAAACTATGTTCAGAACTTGCTAAAGCTAGAATTAACTATGAAAAAAAATATGGACCATTAAATAACTTTGGATACTCTCCAAGTAAAAGTCCCTTTCAATGGGTAGAAGGTCCATGGCCTTGGGAAAATAAATTTTATGAAATGTAAATAGGGGGATAATTTTATGTGGATATATCAAAAAACTTTACAACATCCAGTGAATCTTAAATCTAAGGATTTAAAAATGGCTAAATATTTAATTACTCAATTTGGAGGTCCTAATGGAGAATTAGGAGCTGCTTTAAGATATTTATCTCAACGATTTACTATGCCAACAAGTAAATCTAAGGGTCTTTTAACTGATATTGGTACTGAGGAACTAGCTCATGTTGAAATGATTGCCAGTATGGTTTATCAACTTACTCAAGATGCAACTCCAGAAGAACTAAAAAAAGCAGGCCTTGGTGAAGGCTATGCACAAAATGGGTTTGGAATATTCCCTTCAGATGCTCATGGAGTTCCTTTTTCAGCATCTACAATTGCTGTTATGGGAAATCCAGTAACAGATTTACATGAAGATATGGCTGCAGAACAAAAAGCTTTAGCAACTTATTATCAACTTACTAATTTAACAGATGATGTAGATCTTAGAAATGTCCTTCGTTTCCTAGGTGAAAGAGAAATCGTTCATTATCAAAGATTCGGAGAAGCTTTAATGGATGTATATGATTATCAAGAAAGTAAAAAAACATTTTAATAAAAATAAAGCAGGTTCTATTTAATAGAACCTGCTTTATTTTTATTAAACATTAGATAAAACTCTTATTTTCGTCTCTTCATCTAATATATTAAATACATTTAAACTTTCATATTCTCCAACCATATATGTCTGTAAATACTTATATAACACATCTAAAACCGCATATTGCCCTTGGTTTCTAAAATATAACTGCAAATTAGATATATAAATCATATAACACTTATTCATTCTGATTTCTACATACTGTGAGTTACTTGATAACCTTGCATTTTCAAATAGCTCTTTTAACCTCATATATGCACATTCTGAATCTCTATTAGTTACACAGTTACTTAATCTTTCATCTAGAGCGTTCTCTATGTTTAAAACAGCATCTCTATCCATATAAAATTCTATATAGCAATTATTCTTACTGTATTTAAATTGGTAAAAATCAGTTATTAAGCACATGACTACACTCCTTCACTTAATACTATAATTATGATGACTTTATTAGTATTTTCAATTTACAATCATATTTATACACATAAAGTAAAAAAAAATAAAAAGCTTTCGCTTTTTATTTTTATAAAACTCTTCTTGCATTTGTAAATTTAGAATTATAGTAACTATTGAACTGTGATATTACAACTTTTCCAGTTCCTGACGAAGCATGTATAAATTCATTATTTCCAATATATATACCAACATGATTTACTACACCGTCTCCATCTGTATCAAAGAAAACTAAATCTCCTTTTTGAAGATTACTTTTGCTTACAGATGTCCCATATTTGCTTTGCTCTTTAGAAACTCTAGGTAGGCTTTTTCCTGCTCCATTTTTAAATGAATAAAGCGTGAATCCTGAACAGTCAAAAGTATTTGGACCTTCAGCTCCCCACACATATTTCTTTCCTAATTGTTGTTTAGCAATATTTATAACTTTATCTGCACTAGATGATTGCCCTGGATTTTCTCCCCCACCTGAGTCTACAGTTCCTAAATATTGAGATGATACATATCCTATTGTTCCATTATAATTTATTTTTGACCATCCATTATTCTCTGATATTACTCCTACTTGTGTTCCTCTACTCAATGATCTTATTACTGAGTAATTAGTTCCTGGTCCTTTTCTAAGATTTAAACTACTGGCAGTAACTTGCTTATTTTCTTTTACAGTATTATCTTCTTGTCCACCACCTGAATTTATATCTCCTAAATATTGAGATGATATATATCCTATTGTTCCATTGTAGCTTATTTTTGACCATCCATTGCTTTCTGATATTACACCTACTTGTGTTCCTTTGCTTAAAGCTGTTATTACTGAGTAATTAGTTCCCGCTCCTTTTCTAAAGTTAACACTACTTCCTGTAACTTGCTTATTTTCTTTTACAGTATTATCTTCTTGTCCGCCACCTGAAGTTATATCTCCTAAGTACTGAGATGATATATATCCTACTGTCCCATTGTAGCTTATTTTTGACCATCCATTACTTTCTGATATTACACCTACTTGTGTTCCTTTGCTTAAAGTTTTTATAACTGAGTAACTTGTTCCCGGTCCTTTTCTAAAGTTTACGCTATTTCCTGTAACTTGCTTGTTCCCTTTTACAGTATTATCTTCTTCATTTCCTGTAGATCCTGATACATAATCACCATGTACAAATCCTTCTGTTCCATTATACTTAATTTTTGTCCAAGAACCTACAGTTTCTATATATTCAACTTTATCTCCTGTGTTTAACTTTCCAATAGATGAGTAATTAGTCCCTGGCCCTTGTCTAAAGTTTACAGAATTCCCTTTTATAGTTCTATAATCAACACTTTTAGTTTGTTCATTCGTATTAGCAAACGATACCCCAGTAGAAGCTGGAATTATTATCGCCGCTGAAATTAATCCAGCTATCATGCTTTTTTTCTTTAAATTCATATATTTGCTTTGCTCCTCTCCCTATAAATATTCGATAATTTCAATAATATATTTTTATGATATAGTTATTATTACAAAATTGTAACATTTTGTCTACATTTGTAACGACTTCCCAATTATTACCTAGTTTTATGTCAATTCATTATATACGGATTTTTCACTTTTTTCTTTATACTTATAATTTTGATAGTTTTGTTGAAGTTATTTCTTTTTATGTGCTAATATATTTAATAGGTTTTATTAAGGAGGTTTTAAATATGAAACTGATATTAGCAGAAAAACCCTCTGTTGCTAAAACAATAGCCTCATTTTTAGGTGCTAAAACTAAACGTGATGGATATTTTGAAGGAAATGGCTATATAGTTACTTATGCTGTAGGTCATTTAGTATCTTTATATGATGTTAAAGATTACGATAAGTCTTATGCAGGATCTTGGAAAAGTGAAAACTTTCCTTTTATCCCTGATAAATTTAGATTCAAAGTTGACGGGTCTAAATCTAAGCAATTTAATATAGTAAAATCGTTAATTCATAGAGACGATGTTGAAGAAATTATAAATGCTACAGATAATGACCGTGAAGGTGAACTGATAGCTTTTTTGATTTTTCTAACAGCTAAAAATAAAAAGCCTATTAAAAGGATACTAGTAAATGAATGGACTCCTGAAGATATTAAAAGAGGCCTTTCAACTTTAAAAACAGATGAACAGATGAGAAATCTACAAGCTGCAGGATATACAAGACTAGTAACTGATTGGCTAATTGGAATTAATTTTACATCAATGACTACTTTAAAATACGGAAATGGAAAACTATTAAATATTGGTAGAGTTATACTTCCAACTGTAAAGTTAGTTTACGATAGAGATATGGAAATAGCTAATTTTATTCCTAAAACATATTATGAAATAGAAGGAAACTTCAGTTGTTCTAATGGTAAATATAAAGGTAAGTATATAAAAGGAAAAGAATCAAAATTTGATAGTATAGATGATGCTAACAAAGTAATAGATAGTATAACTTCACCTACTGGTATTGTTAAAGATAAGAAAGTTACAACCTCTAAAGAGTATGCTCCTAAATTATTTAGTTTAACATCTCTTCAAGGTTACATAACTTCAAAATACTCTAGCTTTACTTCTGATAAAGTCTTAAAAGTGTGCCAGTCTTTATATGAAGGTAAGGGAAAAGGTGGATATATAACATATCCAAGAACTGATTCTATATACTTGGAGGAAAGCTTAGCTGGTAAGGCATCTCAAACTTTAGAAAAGATTAAAGTTGGACTTCCTTATGCAGATAAGATTAAATTCACTAAAAGTAAGAGAGTTTTTGATTCTTCAAAAGTTGATAGCCATAGTGCCATTATGCCAACTTACATAATTCCTACTAAGTTGACTCCTGATGAAGAAATTGTATATAATGCTATAAAGGATAGATTTGTAGCTAACTTCATGCCTCCTGCTGAATATGAAAACACTGAAATTCATACTTTCGTGGATGACCATAAATTTTTAACAAAGGGTAAAGTTCTTAAAGTTAAAGGATACTTAGAAGTTTATAATAAGGAAGAAAAAGATGACTTATTGCCATTTGTTAATAAAGATGAGGTTGTAGATGTTGTTAAAATGGATATATTAACAAAACAAACTACACCACCTAAGTCTTACACCGAAGATACATTACTTAAAGCTATGAAAAACTGCGGTAAAAATGTATCTGATGATGATACAGCAGTTTTATCAGGTTACTCAATAGGTACTTCTGCTACTCGTGCTGAAGTTTTAAAGAAAATTTCAGAAGTAGGCTATGTAAATAAAAAAGGTAAATCTTATTATATTACTGATTTAGGTAAAAACTTAGTTGAAATATTCCCTTTAAAGGATTTACTAGATGTTGATTACACTGGTAAACTTGAAAAAAGCTTAAGTGACATTCAAAGAGGAGAATTCACTAGAAGTGAGTACCTTACAAATATAATGAACTTCATAGTAAATGGAGTTGAAGCTATAAAAAATGATAGTAATAAAAATATTAGTACTGAAGTTTATAGCTATAATCCTAAAACGAAAAGATATTCTAAAGGAACTTTCTCTAATGATGGAACAAAACAAGAAAGCTTCGGAAAATGTCCAGTCTGTCAAAATGATGTGGTTGAATGTTCTAAAGGTTATATTTGCACTAATTATAAAGAATGTAAATTTGGAATTTGGAATAGTGACAAATTCTTATTAGCTTTAAAGAAAAAACCTAACAAAACTATGGTAAAAAGCATTTTAAAAAGTGGTTCTGCTAAAGTTAAAGGTTTGACTAGTAAAAGTGGAAATAAATTTGATGCTATTTTAAAATATACTAAAAAAGATAATGGGTATTTCTCTTGGGACATGGAATTTGAGAAAGAGAAAGAAAAAGAAAAAGAGAAGTAAATTAACTCTGTTTATTGGCTTCGTATACAACATATGTATTTCCTTTACACGACGTACTTTGTACGGAAGTGTTTCGTCAATACATATGTTGTATACTTCGCTTATTCAGAAATAATTTACTTCTCTTTTTCTTTTACATGGATGAATTGTTAAGATTGTTGATTAATTTGATTAAGTTATCTTTAAAGTTTATATCATCTTCTTTTTGTCTTTTTTTAGGTCCTTTCATTCTAGAACCTGCATTTCTAGCTTTTTTAGATATGTGTCTTGTAAATAATAATTGATCAATATTTTCACTTGTATAAAGTTTACCATTTTGATTTATTGGATTACCTGATTTTGCTAAAACCATAGCAGCAAGTCCATAATCTTGAGTTACTACTATATCATCTTTCTTAACCTTGTTTACTAATGCAAAATCTACCGAATCTGCCCCTTTAGATAAAATGATTGTTTCTATGCCTTGCTTATTAAATATATGCGAAGTATCACACATTAGTATTACTTCTATCCCAAGTTTTCTTGCAACTTCTATAGTTATATCAACAACAGGACATCCATCCGCATCTATTAAAATTTTCATATCTTTCTCCTAATTATTTGACTTTACTTAATTATAAACTAAAATAAAAAAAAAGACTGCTTCCGAGACAGTCTTTTAAATGGGTGGGTATTAGGTTTAAAATACTATTTTATGGGGGGATAGTATTTTATCTAAAGGTTATAGGGGTGTCATTGGGAGAATGAACACCCTCTTTAATATTTATGTCAATTCCTATTGTTTTCTAGTTGTTTTTTGTCTAATCTTGTTGTCTATGTATACATAGTACTACACATTTTTGCCAAATTCCATATTAAAAAAAATATTTTTTATAAAAATTTTATTTTATGACAAATTAAAATGAAACGTTAAATTTAAATTATAATTTTTTAATGTTGTTTAATTTTATTTACCTTTTTTACTCCATGTAATGCTATAAATATAAACCCTAACTTATATATAGTAGGAATTATTGTTCTAAAATATATATATAGTTTATGATCTATTATATCTAAAACTCTAGGCCCTATTCCCCATAATGCAGGATATCCTATCCAAATTATCGTAGTAAACAACGCTAGCATTTTATATAGTTTATATTCGTAACATCCCTGAATGCTAGCTATATTTTCTAAAGGCCCCCATATTAGCCAAAAATTTATAATAAAAAGCACACAGCTAATCAAAAGAGTAATCCCATTTATAAATCCAGTTGAATTATTTGAAGTTATAAAACTTATTGTCATTATTAAATATACAAAAACTATACTTAATACAAGTTTCTTATTTTTATGATCATAATACATTCCAATTGCTCCTAATATATTAATTAGTATCGGAGTTATAATCAACCAATCTAAGTATATAATTATCATGTAAAAACTTCTACTTGGATGTATGTTCATAAAAATAGCTTTACTTATATATAACGATGTTGAGATTAGTAGTGCATAAAAACTTAAATTATAAAATTTCTTAGGAACATAATCTATCTTTTTTCTCATAAATATTATCATAAGCATTCCTACTAACATAATGAATATACATGCCCAATTTATCAATATAATTTCGTGCTTCATTTTAATATCCTTTCATTTTTACTTATAATCCTATCTTTTCCAAATTAACAAAAAATAGACTGATTAAGTTTACTAAATATTTATAACCAGTCTGTTTTATCTATTTTATTATTATCCCCATTAGTTTAGCTAACTCTAAAGTTTGTGAAACCGAAAATGTAGCTCCTCTTAGATCATTTAGTTTAACTTCACAACCGTCTATACTAGAAGTTGTAAAATCAACCCCATTCAATGGAGTTCCACTAAATATAGAACTATTTAAATCTGAAGAATTCAATATTAGTTTATTATTTTGTACTTCTTGGAAAACTGCATTTTGAAAATCTGAATCTGTAATTAAAACTCCCTTAAATTTTGAAAATGAAAAATTAGAATATCTACCTAAACAATCTTTAAATTCAACATCTTTTAAAATCGAATCTTCAAACAACGTTCCGGTTAACTTGCAATTTACAAATTTAGTTCGATAAATCCCACTATCATCAAAATTAATATTCGATAAATTACAATTTTCAAATATCACATCAGTTATATCAATTTTTCTAAAATCACAACTTTCAAATTCTACATTTTTAAATATACAAGAATTCAAACTAAGCCTAACTTCATAAATACCTGATATTGTAGTATTTTCAATTATTTTATTTTCTAAGTATTCCTCTTCAAAAATTTCATCAATTACATTCGTTGCTATCCCCAAATTATTGCTTATTTTCGGCTCTTGTATTTTATTTTTCATATCTAAAACTCCTTTATACCTTTATATGACTTTTCTTTATAAGTTTCAGTTACTTTTCCATATCCATAAACATTTCTATATCTATATATAAAAGTCACAGAAATTATCATAGATAAAACTTCTGCTATTGGTACTGCAAGCCATACTCCATTTACCCCTAAAAATCTAGGTAAAATTAATATTCCTGATATTATAAACACAAATGTTCTTAAGAATGATACAGCTGCTGATATTTTTCCATTTGAAAAAGCTGTAAACATAGCTGATGAGAAAATATTTATTCCCGTAAATAAAAAGCTTAGTGAGAAAAGAGAAAAGCCTTTATATCCTATATCAAACACATCAGTTCCTTTAGGCGAGAATATACCTACTATATTTGGAGCAAATAATGTTGCAATTATAAATAAGGTAACTGAACTCATTAATGTAAATCTTATACTGTACTTAATTATTTTTTTTAGTTCTGATTTATTATCATTACCATAATTATAACTTATAATTGGCGCAACTCCAGAAGAAAATCCTATATATGCAGAATTTATTAAAAATTCGCCATATAAAACTATAGTTATAGCGGCTACTCCATCTGCTCCTAATAATTTCATCATTGCTAAATTAAATAACATAGTAGTTACTCCAGTTGAAAGATTTGTAACCATCTCTGAAGAACCATTAGAACACGTTTTTAATATTACTTTTAAATCAAATCTTGGTTTTACAAAATGAATAATAGATTTCTTTTTCATAAAATATATAGTTCCAAGTACTGCTGGTATTAAATTCCCCATACCAGTTGCAATAGCTGCCCCAGATATTCCCATATTCATTGGAACTATAAATATATAATCTAAAATCATATTAGTAAGACCCCCAATTACAGTCAAAGTAAGACCCACCTTTGGCTTTCCTGCTGTCATTGTTAAATATTGAAACAATAAGTTAACTATAAATGCGGGAGCAAATATAAGAAGCGCGGAAAAATAGTCTATACAATACTTATACAAATCAGGTGTAGATCCTAATAAATTCAAAATTTTATTAGAAAATATAAATCCTATTAAAGATATTAAAATTCCTAAAATAAATCCTATTAATACAATTAAAGTAAAGTTTTCTTTAGCTTCTCTACTTTTATTTTCTCCTAATTTTTTAGCTATAACTGCACTTCCACCTGTAGCTAACATTACCGCAATAGCTATTACTATATTTAAAAACGGATATACTATGTTAACTGCTGACAATGCATCTGTATTTACAAATCTAGATACAAATACTCCATCAACAATTGTATATAAAGATATAAACACCAACATAACAATAGATGGTATAGTGAACTTTATAAGTGATAAAAATTTAAAACTTTTTGCTAATGAATTTTCCATATTAACCTCCTGAAAACTTTCTCTCATAATAATATAAAGTATGTAGTTACTCCACAGTCAAGTCGTATTTTAAAATTTTATTTAAATTTTTTTGTTTACTATCAAATTTTATGGGTATTGAATTTAAAGAGGTGACATTAATATGAATAATCTAGATAAAATATTTATTAAAGAATTTCTTTCAAAGCTTGATACTAATCCATTTGAGGTTAAGCTTTGGGATGGAGAAGAATTTTTAATCGGAGAAGGAAATCCTTCTTTTAAAGTTTGTTTCAATAATCCACTAAGTAAAAAAGATTTACTTACTAGCACATCATTAACTCTAGGTGAAGCTTACATGCGTGGTGACATTACCATTGATGGAGACCTATTACTTACTCTCGATACTTTATTTGGTTGTCAAAAAGATCATTTCCACACTAACTTTGCTAAGCTTGGTAAAATATTTTCAAAAGCTGGTAATGAAAAGAAACAAAAATCTGAAGTTTGCTATCATTACAATCTAGGTAATAATTTTTACAGTCTTTGGTTAGACAAAACACTTAGCTACTCTTGCGCTTATTTCAAAAACGAAACTGATACACTTTACGAAGCTCAAATGAATAAAATACATCACATATTAAAGAAACTACAATTATCTGAAGGCGAAACTCTACTTGATATAGGATGTGGATGGGGTTATCTTCTTATAGAAGCCGCAAAAAAATATAAAATAAAAGGTACTGGAATTACTTTAAGTGAAGAACAACACAAAAAATTCCAAGAAAGAATAAAAGAAGAAGGTCTTGAGGATTATTTAGAAGTTAAATTAATGGACTATAGAGATCTTGAACATTCTGGAATGTCTTTTGATAAAATAGTTAGTGTTGGAATGCTTGAACATGTAGGGCGTGAACATTATGATTTATACTTAAAAAATGTTAATAGTGTTTTAAAACCAAAAGGTCTTTTCTTATTACATTACATAAGCGGTCTTACAGAATCTCCTGGTGATGCTTGGATAAAAAAATATATATTCCCTGGTGGAGTTATTCCTTCTTTACGCGAAATTATAGACATGTTCCCTAAATACGATTTCTATACTTTAGATGTAGAAAGTTTAAGAAGACATTATACAAGAACTCTAATTGAGTGGTATAAAAACTTTGATAAAGAAAGAGATACTATAAAAGGAATGTTTGGAGAAGAGTTTTTGAGAATGTGGGATTTATACCTTACTTCTTGTGCTGCTTGCTTCAATAATGGAGTAATAGACTTACATCAAATTTTAATAAGCAAAGGTGTTAACAACAACATTAAAATGACTAGAGCTTATATGTACGAAGATTAATTAAACTTAAAAATGAGTAAATTTCTTGTTATAATTTAAACCAATTGTGGTGGGAAATGTGTACATTTTTAAATATTACATAAGAACATAAATATTTATAATTAATTACATACTATAAAAGCTGTCTCAAATATATAGCTTATGATAAATTTATACTTTCATTGCTATTAATTTTGAGCCAGCTTTTTATTTACATTTTTATAGTTCCATCTACTATATTAATTGTTCTATCTGCTTTCTTAGCTATATTTATATCATGAGTTATAACTATTAATGTTTGCTTAAACTTTCTTATAGATTTTTTTAATAACTCCATTACTTCATCTGTTGTTTTACTATCTAAATTTCCCGTAGGCTCATCTGCAAGAATTATACTTGGCTTTGTTGATAATGCCCTTCCTATTGCAACCCTTTGTTGTTGTCCTCCTGATAATTGACTAGGAAGATGATTTTTTCTATCTTTAAGACCTAAAACATCTATTAGTTCACTTATGTATATTTCATCTATATCATCGTTTCCTAACATTAATGGAAGTTCTATATTTTCCTCTACATTTAATACAGGAATTAAATTGTATTGTTGAAATACAAACCCCACTTCTTTTCTTCTATATTCTGCTAGTTCTATATCTTTTAACTTACTAATATCTTTTCCATTTACTTTTATGCTTCCACTACTTATCTTCTCAAGCCCTCCTAGCAAGTGAAGAAGTGTACTTTTACCACTTCCACTAGGCCCTATTATTGCAACAAATTCTCCCTTTTCTATATTTATATTAACATTATTTAATGCGTTTACTTTACTCTCTTTATTTCCATAAGTTTTTGATAAATTTATAGTTTCTAAAATTGACATATTAAATCCTCCCAATATCCTTATTCATTTATATTTATCATTTCAACTACACTTACTTTTTCTAATTTTTTAGCAGGTAAGTAAGTTGCAAGTACTCCAATTAATGCATTTATTACTATTATCGATATATAATCTATATATCTTATACTAAATTCAATCCCAAACTTAGATACTCCAAACGAGTCATATGTTGTTTTATTTAGAATTAAAGATACAAATATAATTATTAAACTAGATATTGCTGTATATATAATCCCTTCAAATATTATCATTTTTCTAAAGTCTTTATTATTAAGTCCCACTGCTCTTAACATTCCAAATTCATTATTTCTATCTACTATGCTTTGGCTTATATTATTTACTACATTCACAACTGCAATTACAAATAGCACTACTACTATAGCAGCATTAAAAACTCTAGATTTTTCATACATTGCATCAGAATTTCTCTTTTCTTCAATTATATTTCTAGCCATAGCACCTTTAACTTTTATAGTAGTTTTTAGTATTTCATCGTAAACCTTTTTGTCATTTGCACCTTCTTTTAAGTTTATATTTATAGCTTGATAAGCTTTACTATTTGTTGCTTTAGAAAATGCACCTTCACTTACTATTACATCTATACACTCATCACTTGTGTATGTATCTTCTGCCATAAATGGATAGCTAACTACTGCCCCCACTTTAAATTCTTTTTCTATGTATTTCCCATCAGTATCTTCTAATCTACATGCCTCTACAGACTTTTCTCCATCTTCTCTAAATTTAACTTTAACAGTATCACCTATCTTTATATTTGCAACAGGCTTACCGTTATCAACCTTATTATAATTTACCCCTCCATCAAATTTTTCTTCAGTAACCATAGGAACATAAACTACTGCTAAGTCTTCTTTTTTCATTTTTTCAATATCTATGTTTCCTTGTACTAAATAATTATTTAATTCTTTTAAAGCTTTTTCATCATATCCTCTAAGATTTTGTTTTAATATCAACTCATCATTTATTTTATCTTTTACAAGATATCCTTTAAAAAGGTTACTTCCCCTGATAGATTTATTTATAGAATCAAAATAACCATCATTAGCTATATCATCTTTATTTATAACCATTCTTCCATTCATTATTTGAGATTTTACTACTTCTTTTACCCCATCTATATTTTCAATTTGTTTTATATCTTTTTTACTTAATCCATTTCTTTGATTTTCATTTTCATAAACATCAATTTTCATATCAGAATTATTATAAAGTTCTCTATTTGATGTAAAATCATCTTCTTGAGACAAATGTAAACGATAGTTAGAGTTTATAAATAAAATTCCACAGATGCTCATAGATAAAACTATCATTATAAATCGTTTTTTATTTCTTAATATATTTTTAAAAGATATAGCTTTATATGTTTTCATATATTTACTTAAATCTTTAACACTTACTCTATTTCTTTTTATGCTATTTTCTTTTCTGTTGCCTTTTATAGAGTCTATAATAGATAACTTATTTATCTTTCTATATGTAAAAAATGATATTAAAAGTAATATTAAAACCATAAATAATATAGCTAGTGTTATTTCAAATAATGGATACACCATATGTGAACTTATAATTTTTCCATCTAAAGCTATACTTGTTTTTAATTCACTCGATTTTTTATAAGCTATTAAAGATGCTCCTAATCCTCCTACAATCCCTATAGGCATACCTATAACACCTAAAGTCATTAACTCATTTAATATCAATTTAAATACCTTTGAATTTCTAGCTCCTATTGCCCTTAATACTCCATATTCTCTAAATCTTTTATACATAGATATATTAAAAATACTGTATATAACTATTCCGCATATTAAACTTATAACTAATACACTTAATATATTGTCTAAACTAATATTGTTTGCATCATTTGAAATTGATATCAAGTCTTCTTGAGTCCCTATATTGTCTTTATTTATATTAGCTTTTTTTGCAAGTTCTAAAGAATAATCCTGTATATCTATTTTCTCATTAAAAGCTACTCCAACTTCTAAATGTTCACTTCCCTTTTGAAGAGGTAAGTACATTTGCATTTTAGCTACTTGCTTTTCAGTAGGTCTATCTTTTATAATCCCTACTAACTTAAAGTCTTCATCTTTTACATTCTTGTTTATATCTTCAACATTAAGCTTTATATTTTGGTTTAATGCAGGCTGTATTCCTAAGTTTTTTAAAACCCATTCTTCAGCTACTATTTCATTTTTTTCTTTTGGAAGTCTTCCTTTTTCAAGCTTTGAATTTGATATTATATAATCATCATTACAATTTAACATTATTACAGATTGTTTTTCTTTATCTGTTGTAATTCCATGAAAATTAAAAGCACCTACATTTTCTACATCACTAGACTTTTCAATTTTTTCTAACTGATTGTAATCTAAGTCTTTAAATGTTGTATGATATATTCCCGTATTGTATTTCATTGTTTGTAATTCATTCATTTTTTCTGTTTTTGTTAAAGTTAATACTCCAACTATCATACCTACTGATAAAATGATACTTAGTATAATTGCAAATGACCTAGCCTTATAGGCTTTCATATATCGAACTCCTAAGTTTAATTTTTTTTTCATAATTCTTCCCCTTTCTATTAAACTACTTTATCGCTACAAGAGAATTCTACATTAAATTTTTTATCAAAAACGTAATTTAGGTTCATTGTATAAACTTCTTTATTCAATTGTAATAATTACAACTTTTCGTAATAAATTCTTAATAATTTAATCTTATGTTTATAGATTTAATGCGTAAAACTCTATGTTATAATAACTTCTGAAGGAGTGATTTTATGGGTGAAAATATATTAATAGTTGATGATGATAAGGAAATAGTTGATGCTATTGAATTTTATCTAAAACCAGAGGGGTTTAATATTTTAAAAGCATATGATGGATTGGAAGCTATTGAGAATTTAATAGATAGTAATATAGATTTAGTTATTATGGATGTTATGATGCCAAATATGGACGGACTTAAGGCTACTCTTAAAATTAGAGAAAATAACAATATTCCTATAATACTTTTATCTGCAAAAGATCAAGATATGGATAAAATCTTAGGATTAAACATGGGTGCTGATGATTATATAACTAAACCATTTAATCCATTAGAACTTATAGCTCGTGTTAAATCTCAACTCAGAAGATTTATAAACTTAAATACAATGGGTGAAAATACCCATATTTCTAGTTGTAATAATTCAATATTAAATAGTGGTGGGCTTTGCCTTAATAAAGATACAAAAGTAGTTACTTTAGATGGGGAGAATATTAAGGTTACTCCTATTGAATTTAAAATTTTAGAGTTTTTGCTTGAGAATAAAGGAATTGTTTTTTCTTCTAAGGATATTTATGAGCATGTGTGGGAGGAAATAGCTTATAATTGTGAAAAAACTGTAGCTGTTCATATTAGAAGGATTAGAGAAAAGATAGAAATTAACTCAAAAGATCCTAAATATTTAAAGGTGGTGTGGGGAATTGGTTACAAAATCGAAAAAATTGCTTATTAATAATCCACTTTTAAAGTTTTTATCGTTATTTATACTTTCTATATCTTTGTCAACATTATTTGAGTCATACTTATATACTCATCGTATGAGGGAATTTGCATTAAGCCAAAAAAGTTTAGTTGCTTTTATGTTGGGAGCGACCTTAATTTCTTTGATATTTAATTTAACTAATAGAAAAGCTAATATTAAATTTCTATATTCATTTGCAAGACTTTTAAATATAATAGCTCCTATTGAAATTCTAGTACTTATTTTACTATTTTTTTGTGTAATACGAGAGTATATAAGCATTAGTAGCTTTAGCGCGTATTCATTTGACTTAATTATAAGTGACACTATAATTTTATGGAGTGTTTATATAATATTTCTTAATGTCCGTTGTAACAAAGATACTATAAAATCTAGATTTATTTCTATTAAAATAGTAAATAGCTTCATTTCAAAAAGCAATAAAAATACTCTAAATAAAAAAATATCGTTCATATTTATTGTAACTGCCTTAATACAATTTATATTCATTTATGTATCAATGATTTTATTTTATGCTCATTCTATATATGCATTAATTAAAGCTATATATTTATCTATTGCTAGTTTTATATGCTATGCTTATATTTATAAAAAGATTGAAGAAAAAGTCGATTATATAGAATATATAGAGCGAAATATTAAAGATATAGAAAAAGGTGATTTAGAACATGAACTTGATGTTATAGGTAATGATGAGTTAGCCTCTATTGCACAAAGTGTAAATAATATAAGCGATGGATTAAACAATTCTCTTGAAAGTCAATTAAAAGGAGAAAGAACAAAAACAGAACTTATAACAAATGTTAGTCATGACTTAAAAACTCCATTAACTTCAATTATTAGCTATATAGATATTTTAAAAAATAATGAACTAGATGAACAAACAACTAAAACTTATATAAATATACTAGATAAAAAAGCCGCTAAACTTAAAACCCTTGTCGAGGATATATTCGAAGCGTCTAAGATAAGTAGTGGTGATATAGAACTTCATTTTGAAAAAACCGATATAAAAGAACTTTTAATCCAAAGTATTGTTGAACTTGACGATAAGATTGAAGCTTCTCATCTTGATTTTATAATTGATACCCCTGACTTCCCTGTATTTAGTAATATAGATGGAAAAAGAATGTTCAGGGTATTTGATAACTTGATTACTAATATAACAAAATACTCTTTGCAAAATACAAGAGTATATATTGATGTTTATACGAATTACGGATATGTTTTTATATCTATGAAAAATATATCTAATCATAAATTAAACATATCACCTAATGAGCTACTTGAAAGATTTGTTCGTGGAGATGTTTCAAGAAATACAAATGGAAGTGGACTTGGGCTTTCAATTGCTAGAAATTTAGTTGAAATGCAATACGGATCTCTTGACCTAGATATTGATGGTGATTTGTTTAAAGTTACTTTAAAGTTTGAATTGCTTAATGATGGTGTTCAACTTGAAGAATGTAGCAATATATAGTTGAGGGTAGCATAATGCTACCCTTATTTTTTGTCCTTAATGAAATTATATTTATTTAAAGTTTAATTAGATAAACATGTATTTTCACTTATTTTACCTGATACCATGTTTTTTAAGTCTTTATTTGTCTTGTTAGCATAAAATGCAGTTAATATTACCGTAAACAAATCTGCTACTGCCTGAGTAAGTAATACCCCATCAACACCAATTAATTTTGGTAATATTACAATTGCTGGTAAGAAAAATATACCTTGTCTAGCTGTACCTACAATTAAAGCTTCTTTTGGCATCCCTAATGATTGATATAACACTGCATATAATTGTGTAAATCCTACTAGTGGATATAGTAAAAGTGTATATCTTAATGTTTTAGCACCTACCTCGATAACCGCTGGGTCATTACTAAATAAATTAATAGCAGTTGGCGCAAATATCATTAAGACTATAGTTGCTAATGTTGAAAATATAGTTGTCCTCTTAATAGATATGTTTATTGCTTTTCTTAATTTTTCATAATTTCCTGCCCCATAATTATAACTTGCAATTGGTTGAAATCCTTGATTGTATCCTATAACGACAAACATAACTAATGAAGATAGTTTTAAAGCTATACCAAACGATGCTATTAACTCATTTCCATATGGTTTTGATGCTATGTTTAAAAGTCCCATAGATATACTTATTAAAGCTTGAATTAAAAAAGTTGCAGTTCCAACAGAAATAATTTCTCCATATATGCTCTTTGATAATTTAAAGTTTTTTATACTTAATTTTAGATAACTTTTATTTGTTATATAATATGATAATAACAAAGCTACTGATGCAAGTTGCCCTATTACTGTAGCTAAAGACGCTCCTACTACTCCCATATTAAATGTAAACATTAGTATTGGGTCTAAAATTATATTTATTATAGCACCTAATGCCACAGCTACTGCACTAAGTTTTGTATTCCCCTCAGATCTAACAATATTTGCCAATGTTGGCATAATTATTGGTAAACTAGCACCTATTGCAATAGGTTTTGCGTATGCTATTGCATATGGCATTACACTTTCTGTTGCTCCTAATAACCTTAAAATTGGCTCTAGGAATATTAATATCAAAATAGTAAATATAATTCCTACTATTACTGATGATATTATTGCAGTTGATGCTACATCATCTGCACCGTCTTTATTCTTAGCCCCTAGAAGTCTTGCTATATAAGATGAAGCTCCTACTCCTATTAATTGACCCACTGCATTGATTAGTATAAATAAAGGAAATATAACTGATACCGCAGCCATTGCTAATGTGTCATTTAACATACCTATAAAAGCTGTATCTACTATATTATATATTGCACTTATTAAGCTGGCTATAATTCCTGGTATCGCAAATTTCCATATAAGTCTACCTATATTATCATCTTCCATTATCCTCGATTTATCTATAACTGTATCCATTTTATAAATCTCCTCCTTTGATAAAGCTATATTAATATATTATCAAATCTAGAGATTTATCGTTAATATATATATACTATTACTAGTTATAACTAAAACTTATAACAGTTACATATTTCTCATATTTTCTAAAAGTATTTCTAAAAATAATTTTGCTTCATCTGAAAGTTCTTCTTTTCTTCTCTTAATCCATCCCACTGTAAAATGAACACTATCATCTTCAAGTGGTATAGCCCTTATTCCACTAACGTTCTCTATTTTGTTAAATCCAGATGCTATTACATAAGCATTAGTTTCTAAAACAAACTGTGTTATAGTTTCTTTATCATTTAGATATATTGCTCTATCCTTATGAGAAAAACCTAATAAATCTAGCTCTACACTATATGTAAGTGCATTTATAGGCTCTTCTACTAAATGTACACATATAAATTCATTTAACTCCTCTGGCTTTATAACATCATTATTATATAGAGGATTGTTCTTACCTATGTAAATATATATTTTGTCTTTACATATTGGGTTAAACTCCAAATCTCTATTTTCTAAAACGCCTTTAAATACTCTCTCCTGCATATTAGAAAGTGCTATTATCCCTATCTCAGACTTCATTGTTGACACATCTTCTATTATCTTCTCTTTATGAGTTTCTTTCAGTGAAATTTTAACTTTTTTATTGTTAACTTTTTTATAAACCTCGCTCAATACAATTCCTAAAGTATACAACTTCATACTCGAAACTTCTAACTTAAATCCATTTTCTTGAGACAAGTCAGAGTATATTTTTTCTAAATTATCAATTTGATTTATTATATAAGTTGCATAAGTCAAAAAATCTTTACCTTCTTTTGTTAGTTTTACACCTCTGTTAGTTCTATCAAATATTTTTATTTTAAATTCTTCCTCTAAATTTACTATTGCTTTACTTAAATTAGGTTGGGATATGAATAAATTACTTGCAGCTTGATTCATAGATCCCGTTCTAGCTACTTCTATAAAATATCTTAGTTGGTTTATTTGCAATATACTGCCTCCATAAATATTATTTACTATATACTATTTTAAACAAAAAAAGAGCTTTTAAAAAGCTCTTATTCCTCATCGGGAAAATTATTACTAAATCTCATTTTTGCTATTTTTAATATTTCATTTAAATTGTACCCTTTTAATTTACATCCACACTTTGGACAATATTCTAATTTTTTAGAAACTAAAGCTCTACAACTAGCCTCAGGGCATCTTACTTTTTCAGTTACTTTACCTACATCAAGACCACATCTTGGGCAAACTGTACCTGGTCTATTTGATACTTCCTTACCACATCTTGGACACTTGATCATTATTATCCCTCCTATAAAAATAAAAAGTTAATAATATATAGTATGGTAATAAGCTTGTTTATGTTATAGATTCAAATAAAAAACTCTTTCTAAATTTTTTAGAAAGAGTTTTTTTATATTATTTAAGTGTTATTAAACCTTCTTCTTCTACTACTTTTTGTCCATCTTCACTAGTTATATATTCCATAAACTTCTTACCATTTTCACTTAATTTATCTTCTTTGTATACTAGTAAAAATGGTCTTGATAGTTTATATTTCCCATCTTTAGCATTTTCTGCTGTAGCATCTACTCCATCTACTTGAAGTGTATGTATACTATCATCTAAATAACTAAATGAAGTATATCCTATAGCATTTTCATTCCCAGCTACTGTTGACTTTACATTTCCGTTCCCATCACTTATTTGAGCTTCTTTTGTTAGCTCAGTTGACTCATATCCAACTATTTCTTGGAATGCATCTCTAGTTCCTGATCCATCTTCTCTTGAAACGACAACTATAGGAGCATCTTTTCCTCCAACTTCTTTCCAGTTAGTTATTTTTCCAGTATATATTCCTTTTAATTGATCCATTGTAAGAGACTTAACTTCATTATTTTTATGAGTTATTATACCTATTCCATCTACTGCTATTTTGTCTTCTTTAAGTCCTGCTTGCTTTTCTTCATCTTTTAAATCTCTAGATGACATACCTATTTCTGCTACCCCATTTATTGCATCTTTTATCCCTGCTGATGATCCTAATTGATTTATTTCTATAGATACTTTAGAGTCTACTGATTTGTAAGCTTCTGCTTCTTTTTCCATAAGTGGTCCTACTGAAGTTGATCCTGATACTGATACTTTACTTCCACCACCAGAATCCTTCGATCCACATCCTACAGCTAACGTTCCTACCATTATAGTACTCATTAGTAAAACTCCAATTTTCTTTTTAAACATAGGTAACCTCCACAAAGTTATAATTTTTTATAATCACTTTATTATTTTTCCGACTTTATTGTCGTTTATTCCTTTATTTGAATTTTCTTTACATTTTTATAATAAAGCAATTATGTTAAATCCAAATTAGAGATATGTTAACTATTGGTAAACAACATTAAGAGAATGTAAAAATAAAAAAAGGAATTGGGGTCTCCCAATTCCTTTAATTTACTATTTATTATTTTTTATGGCTGCTTGCGCTGCTGCAAGTCTAGCAATAGGTACTCTATATGGTGAACAAGATACATAGTTTAATCCTGTTTTGTAGCAGAACTCTATAGAAGATGGTTCTCCTCCATGCTCTCCACATATACCTAATTTAAGGTTTGGTTTAACCCCTCTACCTAATTTAGCTGCCATTTGAACTAGTTTACCAACTCCATTTTGGTCTAATACTTGGAATGGATCTTTTTCAAGTATTTCACTATTTACATAGTCACCTAAGAATTTATTTGCATCATCTCTTGAGTATCCAAATGTCATTTGAGTTAAGTCATTTGTTCCAAAGCTAAAGAAATCAGCTTCAGTTGCTATTTCATCTGCAGTTAAACATGCTCTTGGAACCTCTATCATAGTTCCAACTGTATAGTCTATTTTAACTCCTGACTTATCAAGTTCTTCATTTATTACAGAAACTACATTTTCTTTTATAGTTTTTAATTCCTTAACTTCTCCTACTAAAGGTATCATTATTTCTGGATTAACTTCTACTCCACTATTCTTAGCTTCTATAGCTCCTTGTATTATAGCTTTTGCTTGCATCATAGCTATTTCAGGATAAGTTATTGCTAATCTACAACCTCTATGTCCAAGCATTGGATTTAGTTCTTGTAAATCAACTATTCTCTTTCTTATTTCTTTAACTTCAAGACCCATAGTTTTGGCTAAAGCTTCTATAGCTTCATCATCATGAGGTAAGAACTCATGTAGTGGTGGATCTAGTAATCTTATATTAACATGTCTTCCATCCATAACTTTGAATATTTCAGTAAAGTCTTCTCTTTGCATAGGTAATAATTTTTCAAGAGCAACTAATCTTTGCTCTAATGTTCTTGATAAAATCATTTCTCTAACAGCTGGTATTCTATCTTCATCAAAGAACATATGCTCAGTTCTACATAATCCTATTCCTTCTGCTCCAAAGTTTATAGCAACACTTGCATCTCTTGGAGTATCTGCATTAGTTCTTACTTGTAATGTTTTATACTTATCAACCCAGTTCATAAGTATCTCAAAGTTTCCTGTAAGAGCAACATCTGTTTTTTCTATTTCTCCTAAGTAAACACATCCTGTTGATCCATCTAGAGAGATATAATCGCCTTCTTTTATAACTAATCCATCTACAGTTATTTCTTTGTAGTATTCATCTACTTTTATTTCTCCACATCCTGCAACACAACATTTCCCCATACCTCTAGCTACAACTGCAGCATGAGATGTCATACCACCTCTAGCTGTAAGTATTCCTTGTGCTACAACCATTCCTTCTATATCTTCTGGTGATGTTTCTAATCTCACAAGTATAACTTCTTCTCCTTTTTCAGCTGCCTTTACAACATCATTTGCATTAAAGTATACTTTACCGCAACTAGCTCCCGGAGAAGCTGGTAATCCTTTAGCTATAAGCTTAGCATTTTTTAAAGATTTCTCTTCAAAGTTTGGATGTAGTAATTGATCTAGTTGATTAGGTTCAATTCTCATTATAGCTTCTTTTTCATCTATTATTTTTTCTTCAACTAATTCAACTGCAATATTTATAGCTGCTTTTGCAGTTCTTTTTCCATTTCTAGTTTGAAGTATATATAGTTTTTCATTTTCTATGGTAAACTCTATATCTTGCATATCTTTATAATGATTTTCAAGTATATTAGTTATTTTTACAAATTCATCATATATTGCTGGCATCGCTTCTTTTAAAGTATCTATGTCTTTTGGAGTTCTAATTCCTGCAACAACATCTTCACCTTGTGCATTTATTAAGTATTCTCCAAATAATTTATTTTCTCCAGTAGATGGGTTTCTTGTAAATGCAACTCCTGTTCCACTAGTCTCTCCCATGTTTCCAAATACCATTGATTGTATATTAACTGCAGTTCCTAAGTTATGAGGAATATCATTTAACTTACGATAAATATTTGCTCTTGGATTATTCCATGATTTAAATACTGCTTTTATAGCTAACATTAATTGCTCTTTTGGATCTTCTGGGAATATTTGTCTTAATTCTTTTTTGTATATTTTCTTGTATTCTTCAACTAACACTTTTAAATCTTCACTTGTAAGATCTGTATCAAATTTGTATCCTTTTTCTTCTTTTATTTTATCTAAAGCATTTTCAAATTTATACTTTGGAACTCCCATTGCAACATCTGAGAACATTTGTATAAATCTTCTATAACTGTCATATGCAAATCTTTCATTGTTAGTATTTTTAGCTATTGCCTTAACTGAAGTATCATTAAGACCTAAGTTTAATATAGTATCCATCATACCTGGCATTGAGAAAACTGCACCAGAACGAACAGATAATAATAATGGATTTTCATTGCATCCTAATTTTTTATTTAAAGATTTTTCTAGCTCTACTAATTTTTCTTCTATCTGTAAAACTACATCTTCTCTTATACTTTCATCATTTACATAATAGTCATTACAAGCCTCTGTTGATATTGTAAAACCTGGAGGCACTGGTAAGCCTATCTTAGTCATCTCGGCTAAGTTAGCACCCTTACCACCTAAAAGACTCTTCATTTCCTTTGATCCCTCAGCAAAACTATAAACAAACTTACTCATTTAAAACTCCTCCTAGTATGTTTTTTATACAGATATACTGTATATTGTATTCAAGCATGATTAATTTGTTATACACTAAAATTTATTATTAAAGTAATAACCAAGTTTATTAGTTATTATTTTCAAAGTACTCGGTTAAACGTTTTTTTGTCACCTAACCCATTCCTTAAAAATCTTAATAAATAAGATTTATACTACACACCGAAATGTATTTCGATGTGCACTAAAATCCTACTTATCGTTATCTCTAAATACTTTCAACCCATTTTCTTTCATTATATCCATTATGATTCCAGCCGTTTCTTCTATAGCTTTACTAGATACATCTATAACTGGGCACCCAACTTTTTTCATTATTTTGTCAGAGTAATCTAACTCTTGAAGTATTCTATCAAATTTAGCATAATTAGCATTACTTGATAATCCTAAAGCTTTTAATCTCTCTTGTCTTATTTGATTTAACTTTTCAGGAGTATTAGTAAGCCCTATTATTTTCTTTTGATTTATTTCAAATACTTCCTTAGGTATTGGTATTTCTGGAACTAAAGGAACATTAGCAACCTTTATATTCTTATTTGCTAAGTACATACTTAATGGTGTCTTAGATGTTCTTGATATTCCAAGTAATATTATATCAGCTTGTAATATGCCTCTAGGATCTTTTCCATCATCATATTTAACCGCAAATTCTATAGCTTCTACTCTTTTAAAGTAGCTTTCATCTAATTTTCTTATAATTCCAGGTTCTCTTCTTGGCTTAACTCCTATTTTACTAGCAATTTGCTTTAATATTGGAGTCATTAAGTCTACACAACTTAAATTTTCCTTGCTACAGTAATTTTCAGTAAATGTTAAAAGTTCATTTTCAACTAATGTATATATAACTATTGCATTTTCTTCTTTAGCACTTTTTAATATTTCTTCTAAAAAATTAACTTCTACAACATATGGAAATCTTCTTATTTCATAGTCATCCTTTAATTGAAATTGAGATATTGCAGCTTTAGTAACTTGCTGAGCTGTTTCCCCTACTGAGTCTGATATTACATATATGACTAAATTATCCATATACTCCTCCTTTAATTATCCGCTATCTCTAAAAATAGTTTTGTTATGTTAGTTTTAGAAATTCTACCAACAACCTTATTTATTATTGTATTATCCCTTTTTACTTCTTCTACAACAGGTATTGAATCTACTTCGTGTTCTATTATTCTCTTTGCTGCTAGTACAACAGTATCTTCACTTGTAACAGTTACAACATTAGGTGTTCTTGTCATTATCATACCTACAGGTATCTTGTTTATATCTCCCCCACCTATAGTTGCTTTTAATAAATCTTTTCTTGATACTATTCCACATAGTTCTTTTTCATCATCTATTATGAATACACTTCCAACATCTGATAAAAATATGTTTACTATAGTATCATAAACACTTGTGTCTTGTGTTACCATTATAGGCATACTCATTATGTCCGCTACAGTTTTGTTTTTTATTTTATCTCCTAGTAAGTTAACTTTATCTATTCCTGAATAAAAATACCCAACCTTAGGTCTAGCATCTAATACTCCAGTCATAGTAAGTATAGCTAAATCAGACCTTAATGTAGCTCTAGTCACATTAAGTTTGGCTGCTATGCATTCACTTGTTATAGGTTCACTTTCTTTAACGATATCGATTATCTTTAGTTGTCTATTATTAAGTTGAATAATAATCACACTCCTCTTTATTGTGATACACTGTTTATCCGTTTTTATCTTATATAGTATATTATATATATTTTATATTGTGTTGTAAATACAGAAATTAAATTT
>NZ_LBBT01000072.1 GCF_001006285.1 Paraclostridium benzoelyticum | reverse complement strand
TAAAATGTCTACAAATTGTGAAATACACTATAATATAAGTAATTATATAACATTTGATTTTACATAAAGGGGTGTCAATTATTGAAAAACATTACAAAAACCACTTTAGCTATAGTTTTCTTATTTATACTTACGCTAGGGTATAAAGTATCTAAATTTGACTTTAGCTCATTAGAGGATCAAGAACCTCCTAGCATAGAAGAAAGTGACAGTTTTAGTAATGCTCAGAAAATATTAGAGGAGTATGGTTATAATTTAAAAGATGTTCAAGAAAATGAAAAAATTCAAGATAATATGCCTGATTTAAAAACATACAGATATGAAAAAAAGAATGGAATTATATCTATATTAGCAAACGGAGATTATATTTACATGGTAAAATATTATGAACAATAAAAATGGAAGGATTAATACTTTTTAAGTCATTAATCCTTCCATTTTTATTAGAAACTCATCTTTTTCTTTATTGTCTTTAAATAAGCTAGTTGGTATTACCAGAAGTATTATATACTCTTCTCCAAATATGTAAATAGAATTATTATCTTCAACAACTTTGTAAATTTGACTAAATAAAATTTCATTTCTATTATTTCCTTGCTCGCACAAAAAGCTATTATCATCTACTGTACAAGTTACTTCTTTAAATTCACCATATCTAGCTTTAACTTTCTTTTTTATTGATTTTAATAAGTGTTTTTCACTTCTAAATAATAGGATTAATATCAAAATCAAAACTAAAGTATTTAAACAAGTCTCTATAGATAAAGAAGTTAGATAAAGTACTCTAAATCCATATACAATTTGTATAATGCCTACAATACACACTAACTTTGGAAGTATATGAAATAGAAAAAAAAGATTTTTTCTTAGTCTAATCATAAGCTTATATCCATTTACATACTCATCCATTGTGTTAATAAATTTAAACTCGATAATAAACACCTCCCCGCAGTATCTTTATTTTATTGCTTTAAAGTATTCGATAGATTGTATCTTATTATCATCATAATCATACAAAATCATTGGAAAAGGACTTTTCTTAGATACAGTCTTTTTATATTCTAAAAAAGCTATAAAAGTATCTTTATCTGTTTTATATTTAATAAGTTCATACTTCTCAAACTTAGTGTTATAAACTTCTTTTGCATTATCAGGTAAAATAGATTTAACTTTACTTATTGCTTCATCTTTAGTAAATGATTTATCTAAATCATAGTATGAATATCCTAATAAAATTTGTCCATATTTTTCATTATTTATAGGCTTTAAATCTAAGAAAGTATAAACTTTTTGAGCAAATGCATTTTCAAACTCAAAAAAATAGTTTTCTTTTACATTCTTCCTTGCTAGTTTGTATGTTAAAACATTTTTATTTAGTACCTTATATCTTCTGTTAATTATTTTATTATCTATAGAAGGTGTATCTGTCTGAGATTCTGATTTACTATTAAATAAATTAGATTTAAATGGTATATCATTTTCTATGCTTTTAGAAAGGCCAAGGTTTAATTGAATTCCTCGAATAGATATTACTAATACTATTGATAACGCCATGAAAATGCTTAATATCTCTTTATATTTTTTAAAAACCAAGTTTTACACCTCCCCCCATACTAAATGATTAAAAACTTAGCTAATTGTATCTTGGACTATAAGACATATAATAAAATGTCTATGATTTTACTTTTTCTTCTTTTATTAAATTAGTAATTTTTACCTTTTGATTCTGAATCTATAGTATCATTCATTCAAATACGAATCCAGTAATTTATTTAAAGTCATAATATTGAAAAAAGTATTCTCGCATACTAGTAGATCTCTAAGTTGTAGCATCAATTTCATTTTCTTTATTTGATATAGATTTATCTAAGAAAAGATAATAAATTCTTATTTAAAATTGGAATCAGATACTAGAGCCCATATAAAGAATTTCTATGATTTTAAAGTTAATAAAAAATAAAATAAAAATT
>NZ_LBBT01000071.1 GCF_001006285.1 Paraclostridium benzoelyticum | reverse complement strand
AATTTAAAAAGTTGTCCATCGCTCAGCTAATCATTATCTGAATATCTGGCTTGGTTGTTTGTGTTTAATTCTTTTAAAAAAGAATTTATATAATTAACCTACTGTTTAATTTTCAAAGTTCTTAAAGTGGTGGACCTTCAGGGACTCGAACCCCGGACCTACCGGTTATGAGCCGGGCGCTCTAACCAACTGAGCTAAAGGTCCACTTTATAATGGTGCCGAAGACCGGAATCGAACCGGTACGAGAGGTAAGTCCCGCAGGATTTTAAGTCCTGTGCGTCTGCCAGTTCCGCCACTTCGGCACATCACCTAGCTATGTCCTACTCTCCCAGGCAGCTTCCCACCAAGTACCATCGGCGCTAAAGAGCTTAACTTCTGTGTTCGGAATGGGAACAGGTGTATCCTCTTTGCTATAATAACTAGATTATGTAAGTTCATTTTTGAACAAGTATTATAATACCATTTCAGTAAGCATTTGTCAACACTTTTTTGAAACAATATTTTACTTAATACTCTAAAAACTGAATAACATTTGTAAGATTAAAATTCACCGTGATCATTTCGCCAACGTCTAAATATTCATATACATTCATATTTATCCCGTTGCTCAAATAATCTTGGTCAAGTCCTCGATCTATTAGTATCGGTAAGCTACATACATTGCTGCACTTACACCTCCGACCTATCAACCAGGTAGTCTTCCTGGGATCTTACCCTTACGGTGGGAAATCTTATCTTGAAGTTGGCTTCGCGCTTAGATGCTTTCAGCGC
>NZ_LBBT01000070.1 GCF_001006285.1 Paraclostridium benzoelyticum | reverse complement strand
TCACTTAGTTTAATAAAATACATAGCTCGGAAATTACATTTATCCTTTATTTTGAATTAAATGTAATTTCCAATAAAAGAATCAATATTTAAACTAAGTTTTTTATATTTTTAATCATTTATTTTCAAATATAACTTTTTCTTCAACAACGTTAGCTATTATATTAGCTCCTTTTTTTATATCTCCACTCAATATCATATCTGCTAATACATCTTCTATTTCTTTTTGAATAGCTCTTTTTAAAGGTCTAGCTCCATATTCTAAATCTATTCCATATTTTGATATAAGATTTAAAACATCATCGGAAATTTCTAAACTAATATTGAGTTGATTTAATCTGCTTATTAAATTACTAAGCATTATTTTAGAAATCTCATGTAAATTATCTATATTTAACTTATGGAAAACCACTATATCATCAATCCTATTTATAAATTCTGGCTTAAATCTATTCTTAACTTCTGATAAAATTTTTTCTTTCATAGCCTTATAATTTTCATCAATTACATTTTTATTTTCATAGGCTGAAAAACCTATTATTTGTTGTTTGTTTATACTTTTTGCACCTATGTTAGATGTCATAATTATTAGTGTATTCTTAAAATCTACAGTTCTTCCTTTAGAGTCTGTTAGTCTTCCTTCATCTAATACTTGAAGTAATATATTAAACACATCTTCATGTGCTTTCTCTATTTCATCAAATAAAACTAAAGTGTATGGATGTCTTCTTACAGATTCGGTCAATTGACCTCCATCATCATGACCTATATATCCAGGAGGAGATCCTATTAACTTTGAAACTGAATGTTTTTCCATATATTCTGACATGTCTATCCTAATAATTTGATTTTCATTTCCAAAATGAGCTTCTGCTAATGCTTTGCATAATTCTGTTTTCCCAACACCTGTAGGCCCTAAGAATAAGAATGATCCTATTGGTCTTTTGGGATCTTTTAATCCTGCTCTAGATCTTCTAACTGCTTTTGATACAGCATTTACAGCCTCCTCTTGCCCAATAACTCTTTGATGAAGTATAGATTCTAAGTTTAGTAATTTATCTCCTTCAGATTTAACTATTTTACTTATAGGTATTCCAGTCCATAAACCTATTACCTCTGTAACTATTTCACTATTAACTGTAGGTTTATTATTTTTTAATTTTAAATTCTTCATTCTGATTCTAGAAGCAGACTCATCAATTATATCAACTGCCTTATCTGGTAGATATCTATCCACAATATATCGACTTGATAAATCAACTGCTGATTTTATTGCTTCTTCTGTTATTTTTACGCCATGGAAATTTTCGTATTTTTCTTTTAATCCTTTTAAAATTTTGATTGATTCCTCTTTAGTTGGCTCTTCAATTAAAATTGGTTGTAATCTTCGTTCTAGTCCAGTATCCTTTTCTATACTCTTTCTATATTCATCTATAGTTGTGGCTCCTATAACTTGTATATCTCCTCTTGATAATACTGGCTTTAGTATATTAGATGCATCCATAGAATTTTCTCCTGTTGCTCCTGCTCCTACTATAGTATGCATCTCATCTATAAATAATATAATGTCATCAGATTTGACAACTTCTTCTATTACTTTCTTTATTCTTTCTTCAAACTCACCTCTATACTTAGCACCTGCAAGCATTCCTCCTATATCTAAACTGTATATAAGCTTTCCTTGAAGTGAACTAGGTACTTTGTTGCTTTCTATATTAATTGCTAACCCTTCTACTATAGCAGTCTTTCCTACTCCAGGATCACCAATTAATATAGGATTATTTTTAGTTCTCCTACTTAAAATTTGAATAATTCTTTGCATTTCATCTTCCCTACCAATTAGTGGGTCTAGTTTAGCATTCTTTGCATATTCATTTAGATTAACTGCATATTTTTCAAGTGTAGGAATATTTAATTTTTCCTTTTCTTTCTTAGGTTCTTCCATCTTACTTTCATCTCTAAAAAGTATTATACTTGTTTCTGGTCTAGATACCTCTATTAAAGATTTAATTATGACTTGCTCAGTTATATTATTCATACTTAGAATTTTCACTGCTAAACTATCTGTTTCTTGTAAAATTGCTAACAAGATATGTTCAGTATCTATAAGAATACTATCAAACTGTTCTGCAAATATAGCTGAGTTATCTAATACATCTTTGCTTCTAGGACTTAAAAAAATATCATCTGTACTATCATTAATTCCTATTCCATATATATCTATAATTTTTTCACATATTATATCTTCATCCATCCCCAATTTTAATAAAACCTTAGAAGCTGTACCTTCTTTCTCTTTAATTAAACCAATCAATAAATGTTCTGTACCAACTACTCTATGACCAAACTCTTTTGCATATTCTATAGATATATCTATCGCTTTTTGAGCTACCTTCGAAAATTTGTCAAAGTACAATATAGTCCCTCCTCAATTTTAATATTAGATATATATATACTATATGCCCTAATAGTTTTTATTGTTTCAATAAATAAAGAAATCCTAGGAATTATATTCCTAGGATTTCTTTTTAATTAAATTTTTAGATTAATTACTATCAGAATTAGATATTATTTTTTGTGCGATTTGTGCTGGAACTTCTTCATATTTATCAAGTTCCATTTCAAAATAACCTCTACCTTGTGTCATAGCTTTTAAATCTATAGCATACTTAAATGTTTCTGCCTGTGGAGCATTTGCATAAATAACTTGTTTACCATTATTAGTAGGTTCCATACCTAATATTCTTCCTCGTTTTTTATTTATATCACCCATAACATCTCCCATATATTCATCTGGAACTACTATAGTTAATTTCATTATAGGTTCTAAGAGAACGGGTACTGCTTGCTCTACTCCCTTTTTAAAAGCTATATTAGCTGCTAATTTGAAAGCCATTTCTGAAGAATCTACATCATGATAAGATCCGTCATAAAGCGTTGCCTTTATATTAGTAACTGGATATCCAGCTAGTATTCCTTTTGACATAGATTCTCTTATTCCCTTCTCAACTGCAGGTATATATTGTTTAGGAACAGATCCTCCAAATATATCTTCTTCAAATTCAAAATCACTTTTAGAATACTCGAACCTGATTTTAACATCTCCATACTGTCCATGTCCTCCAGATTGTTTCTTATGCTTACCTTGAACATCTGCTTTTCCTTTTATAGTTTCTCTATAAGCAACTTTTAAATCTGTTAAATCTACATCTAATCCAAATTTTTCTTTCATTTTATTCTTAACTATATTTATATGAAGCTCGCCTTGGCCACCTATTAAAACTTGTTTAGTTTCTACATTCCTACTCCATGTAATTGTAGGATCTTCTTCTGATATTTTGCTTAAAACAGCGCTAATCTTATCTTCATCACCTTTATTTTTAGCTTGTAATGCAAAATATATTTGAGGCTTAGGGAAATTAAACTGTTCATCTATTTTATCATTTTTATTTATAGATATAACATCTCCTGTTTGTAAGGAATTTACCTTAGTCATAACAACTATATCCCCTGCATTAGCAGATTTCATTTCAGATAACTCATTATTACTCATAGTATATATATTATAAATTTTTTCTTTCATGGACTTATTTACATTATATACTTCTACATCTTTTTTTATGTTTCCTTTTAAAATTTTAACATATGACATTTTTCCTATAAAAGGATCTACTATAGTCTTAAATATGCTTCCTTTTAACTCATCATTTTCATCTATGCACTTAGGTTGAATATAGCTAGATATAATGCCTAATATCTCCTCTGTACCTACATTATTTATTGTAGACCCACATATTACTGGTATTATATCTCCATTTTGAATACCTATAGTTATGCCTCTCTTAATATCTTCTTCTGCTAAATCTTCTCCACTAAAATATTTTTCTAATAACTCATCATCAGTTTCAGCTATTAATTCTAATAATCCTTCTCTTGTTCCTTCCACTTGCGTTTTAAATTCATTGCATAAATCTGAATTACTTTCAAATATATTATGTAGCTTAATAAATTCATCACCACTATATATAGGCATATACATAGGAACTATTTTATTGCTATACTTATCTCTTAGTTGTTCAATTAAATCTTTATATCTGGATTTGTCATTATCAATTTTATTTATAAATATAAGTTTAGGTATAGATTCTCCTGCAAGTTCTAGTGCTTTTTCTGTTCCAACCTGAATGCTAGTAGTAGCATCTATAACAATAACAGCAGCATCACTAGCACTTATAGCTGATATAACATCTCCTGTAAAATCAGAATATCCAGGAGTATCTAGTAAATTTAATTTGTAATCTCTATATTCTATAGGAACTAAATTCATACTATATGTCATACTTATCTTATCTGTTAGTTTAGGCATTTTATTTGTAGTTTTAGAAGTATATGCCATTGCTTCAATTAAATTTGTTTTTCCACATCCACTATGGCCTAATATAGCTATACTTCTTATATTATTACTATCATATACCTTCATATCTAAGCACCTACCTCATATCATTTTAATAATTTATATGCAATTAATGTAAGGCTTTATGTGCAATTATTTTAAATATTAAACTATTAAAAGTAAAATGTATCTCGTTTAACGTGAAACATAAACTTAAAAGTATATTCTCTTATCTCTTTATATCATACCGTACGAGCGTAATTCTTATTTATTTTGCACAACAAAAATTGGTTAGGATTTAATTTGCAACTCCGTGGTCATTTAAAGCATCTTTTCTTATCCTTTATCTTATACCGTACAAGCGTAATCCTTTTTTATTTTACACAACAAAAAGTGGTTGATATTTAGTTTGCAGCGAAGTGGTCATTTAAAGCATCTTCTCAGCTTTATGACCCAAGCGCAAACTAAATATCAACCACCACTTAAATCCACGTAAAATAAAAAAGATTACGCGGCTACGTCCTACTCTCCCAGGCAGCTTCCCACCAAGTACCATCGGCGCTAAAGAGCTTAACTTCTGTGTTCGGAATGGGAACAGGTGTATCCTCTTTGCTGTAATAACCGCATAATCTTTATTTAGAGTTAGTACTCTAAAAACTGAATA
>NZ_LBBT01000069.1 GCF_001006285.1 Paraclostridium benzoelyticum | reverse complement strand
TTTTATGATATAACTATATAACAAGAATTAAAAAAAGAGAGGTATGAGTATGAATAATATAGTAGTTATATGTGAAGACATAAACTGTGGAAATAAATTACAGGAATCGGCGAAAGAATTTAACTATAACATTGAATTTGAAATACAAAATGAAGATACAATTATAAATGAAATATCTGAAAAAGATATAAAAGATGCAAGTGCTGTTTTATTTGTAATAAATAAAGGTATAGAAGAAGTAAATGAAATCGAAAGATTCATAGATGTTGAATACTATGAAGTAGAGCCTTGTATAGCATTAGAAAATCCTAAACAAGTTATAAGTGAAATAATAGCTGATTTAAACTAAAGAATAGTTAAGAAGCTTTGTGATTAATCTCAAAGCTTTTTTATATTTATAAAAAAATAAAATTAAATTTTAAAAAAGTGTTGACGATGTCAAACTAAGGTGGTATAGTATTACTTGTCCTTAAGAAACGGACGAAACACAAAAGAGAAAATGAACTTTGAAAATTAAACAGTAGGTTAATTATATAAATTCTTTTTAAAGAATTAAACACAAACAACCAAGCCAGATATTCAGATAATGATTAGCTGAGCGATGGACAACTTTTTAAATTATATTTGAGAGTTTGATCCTGGCTCAGGATGAACGCTGGCGGCGTGCCTAACACATGCAAGTCGAGCGATCTCTTCGGAGAGAGCGGCGGACGGGTGAGTAACGCGTGGGTAACCTGCCCTGTACACACGGATAACATACCGAAAGGTATACTAATACGGGATAATATATGAAAGTCGCATGGCTTTTGTATCAAAGCTCCGGCGGTACAGGATGGACCCGCGTCTGATTAGCTAGTTGGTAAGGTAATGG
>NZ_LBBT01000068.1 GCF_001006285.1 Paraclostridium benzoelyticum | reverse complement strand
TATATATTTATTTACTTTTTTATCATTTATAACCATATAGGTAACTAAAGTTGAAAATATAGTAATAATTAATAATAATATTATTACCCCATTTACTAATAAAGAAAATATATTTTCAAGACTATTCATAAAAATATTTAATCCCACCAATAAAACTAGTAATATTCCTATTAAAAACACCGTAGTTGTCATGTATTTTTTGAAATTCATAATTTTAACTTCCTAATATAATATCTGTGTTTATATTGTTTCCTTTTATATATTCAGGCACTTCCATTCTTTTCTTTCCAGATATTTGAATCTCTTTAATTTGAACTATTCCTTCACTTGTAGACACATTTATTCCTTCTTTGTCTACACTAATTATAGTCCCAGGTTGTTTATCACTGTTTTTATTAATAACTTTAGTTTTCCATACTTTCATAGTTTGCCCTTCATAAGTTGTATAAGCACTAGGCCATGGATTTATTCCTCTTACAAGGTTATGTATTTCTATAGCCGATTTATTCCAGTCTATATTTCCTAGTGACTTATTCATTATAGGCGAATAACAAGTGTCTTCATTACTTTGCTTTTCTCTAGGAGCCTCACCTTTTTTTATTAAATCTATAGTTTCTTTTAAAAGTTTAGCTCCATCTATCATCATTTTGTCATGAAGCTCCCCTGCAGTTATTTCATCGTCTAAAGCTATTTCACTTTTTAATATCATATCTCCAGTATCAAGACCTTCATCCATATACATTGTAGTTACACCTGTTTTTTCTTCTCCATTTATTATAACCCAATTTAAAGGAGCTGCTCCCCTGTATCTTGGTAGTAAAGAAGCATGTACATTAACACATCCATATTTAGGTATATCTAAAATACTCTTTGGAAGTATTTGTCCAAAAGCTACAACCACTATAAGTTCTGGGTTCATTTCTTTTAATGTGTCAACAAATGATTCTTCCCTAGCTTTTAAAGGTTGATATACTGGTATGTCATATTTTAGAGCTAATTCCTTTACTGGCGGCATAGCTAATTTTTTACCTCTACCCTTAGGTTTATCTGGTTGAGTAACTACTCCAATAACTTCGTGACCTTCATCTATTATTTTCTGTAAGCATGGAACTGCAAATTCTGGAGTTCCCATAAATACTATTTTCATATTTTTCAACTCCTACTACTTCTCAATTTTATCTACAAATAATATACCATCTAAATGATCTATTTCATGGCAAAATGCTCTTGCTAAAAGTTCTTCACCTTCGATTTCAAATATTTCACCTTTTCTATTCATAGCTCTAACTTTTGCATAATATGGTCTTGTTACAGGCCCACATTCATTTACAACACTTAAACATCCTTCATCATCAGTTTGAGTTCCAGAAGTTTCTATTATTTCTGGATTTATTAGTTCTATAATCCCATCACCTATATCTATTACAGCTATTCTTTTTAATATTCCAACTTGAGGAGCTGCAAGTCCTACTCCATCTGCCTCATACATAGTGTCTGCCATATCATCTAATAATTGAATTATCTTATCATCAATTTTTTCAACATGTTTACATTTCTTTCTTAATACAGGTTCTCCTATTTGAACTATTTGTCTTAACGCCATTTTATATTCCTCCTAAAATTTTATAATACACTATAAGGATTTATATCGATTGATATATTTATGTCCTTATCAAAAACTACATCGCGCTTAGTTATACATATATATTTTATTATACCCTTTAATAGATTAATTTCAATATCATCATCTTTAAATAGTATTTGCCATCTAAAATTTTGATTTATCTTGCTTATCGAGCAAGGATTTGGACCTAATATGAACTCTAAATTGCTTATACCTCGTTCTCTTAGTAGATATACTAATGAACTATACATTTTTCTAGCATTTTTCTCTACCTTAGCATTATCTTTTCCACTAATTACAACACTAATCATATTATTAAAAGGAGAATATTCAAATGCTTTTCTTATTTTAATTTCATCTTCATAAAATCCTTTAAAATCATATTTTATAGCATGTCTAATTGCATAATGGTCAGTATCGTATGTTTGTAATATAACTTTACCTTCTTTTTCAGATCGCCCTGCTCTTCCTGCTACTTGAGTTATTAACTGGAATGTCGTTTCTGAACTTCTAAAGTCAGGGAATTTCAAAATCATATCTGCAGATAAAATTCCCACCAAAGTAACATTTTCAAAATCCAAACCTTTACTAAGCATTTGAGTTCCTATTAACACATCTGCTTTCTTATTTTTAAAATCATTCAGTATATTTTCGAATTCACCTTTCCTAGATGTTGTATCCTTATCTAACCTTAATATATTTATATTAGGAAAAATTAATTTTATTTCTTCTTCTATTTTTTGAGTTCCTATTCCAAATGGTTTTATATATTTACTTTTACACTCTGGACATTCTTTTGGAATTTCTTTTTCATATCCACAATAATGACATTTTCCAGTATTATTTTTTTTATGATATGTAAGAGATATATCACAATTTTCACAAGTAAATACATAGCCACATTTTCTACAAGAAACAAAGTTCGAAAATCCTCTTCTGTTTAAAAATAATATAACTTGATTTCCACAATTTAAAGCGCTTTGTATTTCAACTTTTAACTTATTACTAAATATACTTTTATTACCTACCATCAGCTCTTCTTTCATATCTACAACTTCGATTTTAGGCATAGGCTTTTTATTTGCTCTTTGATTTATTTCTAGTAATTTATATTCTCCATTTAATGCATTGAAATATTCTTCAACAGATGGAGTCGCTGACCCTAAAACTAAAGAAACATCTCTTTTGTTAGCTATATATTTAGCAACATCTATAGAGTTAAACTTTGGATTCTTCTCAGACTTATACGCACCTTCATGGAATTCATCTATAATTATAACTCCAAGGCTTGTAAATGGAGCAAATAAAGCCGATCTAGCCCCAATAAGTATCCTTATTTTCCCCTCTTTTATCTGTTTATACACATCATGTTTTTCACCTTCTGATAACTGACTATGAAAAACTCCAACTATGTCTCCAAATTTATTTTTAAATCTTGATATAGTCTGTGGTGTTAGTGAAATTTCTGGGACTAAAACAATACTATCTAACCCTTGGCTTAAGGAATACTCTATGATCTCCATATATACTTCTGTCTTTCCACTTCCAGTTACTCCGTGTATCATATATGGTTTTTTATTTTCTTCAAACATTTCGCTTTTTATAATATTTACCGTATTTAATTGTTCTTCATTTAAATTTATTTTTTTATCCTCTACAGAATATATCTCTTTAGGTTTTCTATATAAATCTATTTCTTCAATACATACAAGACCTTTTTCTTCTAATTTTAATATACTTTGTCTACATGAGGGGAATACATCATTCATTTTACTTAATTCAATAGGTTTCTTTTCTTGTACAAACTTAATAAGTTCTTTTTGTTTACTTCCTAGTCTTATCTTATTCTCTTTTATATACCTATCAATATCATTTATATTTTTAGAAATTGATATAATATAATCTTTTTTCTCATTTTTATGGTTTTTGTATTCCCATTTTACATCTATAATATTTTTTTTCTGTAGTTTATATATTAAGTTATTTAAATTGGGTACTTTCTTTATTTTTTCAAGTTTTATACATCCATGATTTTCTTTAATTATTTTTATTAAATTCATTTCACTATCACTTAAATTATCTAGATCATCATTTATAAGATTTAAAACTTTATAATTATTTAACTTATAGCCTTTTGGATACAATAAGTTTATGCAATCTATATAAGTACATAAGTATTTATTTCTCATCCATCCAATTAAACTTATATCATCTTTTGAAAAAATCGGCTCTTCATCTAATATATCTACTACTTTTTTAGTCTTTATATCTTCATCTAATTCGCTCACAATATCAAATACAAATGCTTCTACTGGCTTATTATAAATTCCAAAAGGAACTAATACTCTATGCCCAATTTTTATATTTTCATTTAAAAATTCAGGGATTTCATATGTAAATAAATTGTCAGTGTATATAGAGTTATTTCTCACTATCACTTTTGCAAATCGCTTCATAATTTAACCTCTATTTCAAATTTATATCGTTATTATCATTTACAGTAAGTTCATTCTTTATAAGTCCATATATTGTGTCTATTTCATTTGCCTATAAATGAAAATTAAGCATCTATATAAATATAGATGCTTATTTGTTTAATAGAGTTTTTATTTTGTCTAAGATAACATCTGCTACCTCTTCTTTTTTCATTTTAGGATGTTCTTGTACAACACCCTCTCTATCTATAATCTTAACTATATTGGTATCAACACCAAATCCAGCACCATCTTGAGTTAAGTCATTTGCTACGATAAAATCTAAATTTTTCTTTTGAATTTTATTTTTAGCATTTTCTAATAAATCATTAGTTTCTGCTGCAAATCCAACTAAAATTTTATTATTTTTTATTTTTCCTAATTCTAAAGCAATATCTTTAGTTCTATCTAATCTTATACTTAAATCATCATCAGATTTTTTTATTTTATTATCTGAATATTCCTTAGGTCTATAATCTGCAACTGCAGCACTCTTTATAATAACTTGATTTTCATCCATATTTTCTAAAACAGCATTATACATATCTTCAGCTGATTCTATTTGAATAAATTTCTTTAAATTCTGAGGTGGAACTATATTTGTAGGCCCAGATACTAAAGTTACATCCGCTCCTCTTTCTATTGCCTTTTTAGCTATAGAGTATCCCATTTTTCCAGTTGATCTATTCGTTATGTATCTTACTGGATCAATACTTTCAACTGTAGGTCCAGCAGTTATTATCATGCTAGTTCCTTCTAAGTCTTTCTTAATTTCTAAAAGTTCAATTATACTATTGAAAATAGTATCAACAGATGCAAGTTTTCCTGATCCTATATCTCCACAAGCTAATCTTCCGCTTTCTGGTTCTACAAACTTATAATCTAAATCTTTTAAAGTTTGTATATTTCTTTGTACAACAGGATTTTCATACATGTTAGTATTCATAGCTGGAGCTATAAGAACTTTTGCTTTTGTAGCCATAATAGTCGTAGTCAACATATCATCTGCAATGCCATTAGCTACTTTTCCTATAACATTTGCAGTAGCTGGAGCTAATACAAATACATCTGCTTTCTTAGCTAATGATATATGTTCTACATCCCAAGTTTTTGGAGATTCAAACATATCTTCAACTACATAATTTTGACTTAATGTCTGAAATGTAAGTGGAGCTACAAATTCTGTTGCTGATTTAGTCATTATTACATGTACATTTACACCTGTTTTTTTCAACTTGCTAACTAAGTCACAAGCCTTATAAACAGCTATTCCTCCACATACGCCTATAACAACAGTCTTATCTTTTAACATTATATTACTCCTCTATTATATTTTGAGTTTGAGCTAATAAGTGCTTAGCTTCTTCTATTTCTATTTCTTCCTCAGTTAATTTTCTAAATGATATTTTTCTATCTGCAACTTCTTGAGTAGCTAAAGTAACAGGCTTTATTTCTTGATGCTTAGTAGTAGGAACGTATGGAGTAGCTCCATCTATTAATTCTCTAGATCTTTTAGCTACAGTTACTACTAAGTAGTATCTATTATCTATTTGGTTTAATACCTCGTTTATTGATGGTTTTATCATTCTTATAATTCCTCCTTGAATTTCTTTATTATATTATCTTTGTATCTATAAACTTTATTTTTTTCAGCTGATATTATATGTTCTAATTCTTGAGCTGAATTTTTCACATCTTTATTTACTATAAAGTAATCATAATTTTCTATTTGACATATTTCATCCATTGCACAACTAAATCTTTTATTTATTTGCTCTTGAGTTTCTGTTCCTCTTCCAACTATTCTGTTTTTAAGTTCGTCAAGAGATGGAGGAAGTATAAATATGAATACCCCTTCTGGATAAACTTCTTTTATTTGTCTAGCTCCTTGCATTTCTATTTCTAAAACAACGTCATGTCCATTTTCTAGATTTTCTAAAATTGCAGCTTTAGGTGTACCATAAAAATTATCATATATTTGAGCATGCTCTAACAGTTCATTATTAACTATCATTGATTTAAACTTATCTTTAGTTACAAAGAAATAGTTAACTCCATCTACTTCGCCTTCTCTTGGATTTCTTGTAGTAGCTGAAACTGATAATTTTACATCCTCATTATTATTTAAAAATTCTTTACATATAGTTCCTTTTCCTGCTCCTGACGGTCCAGAAACAACTAGCAATAAACCTTTCCTCTTCATCTATATCTTCCTTTCTAATTCTCTATATTATCATCTTTGTCTGTGAATCTATGTGCTACAGTTTCTGGTTGTACCGATGATAATATTATATACTGACTATCAGTTATTATAACTGCTCTAGTCTTTCTACCATAAGTAGCATCAATTAATCTTCCATTTTCTTTACTCTCTTGTATTAATCTTCTTATAGGAGCTGATTCTGGACTTACTATAGCAACTACCTTGTTAGCCATAACTACATTCCCATATCCTATATTTATAAGGTTCGTACTCATAAACGCATCTCCTATTCTATGTTTTGTATCTGTTCTCTTATTTTCTCTAGTTCGCTTTTTACTTCAACAACTAAATTAGTTATATTTAAATCAGATGATTTTGATCCTATAGTATTAGTTTCTCTGTTCATCTCTTGTATTAAAAAGTCTATTTTTCTTCCTATAGACTCATCTTTATGTATAGCTTTTTTAAGTTGTATTATATGACTTTTAAATCTTACTATTTCTTCTGTTATACTGCATTTATCTGCATATATAGCAACTTCTTGAGCCAATCTATTTTCATCTACAAGACTTGGTTTTTCTAAAATTTCAGCTATTCTTCCGTTTAATTTTTCTTTATATTCATTAACAACATTATATGAGTAGTTTTCTATTTGTTCAATATAATCTTTTAACAAATCACATCTCATATCTATATCATTAGCAAGTTTTAAGCCTTCTTCAACCCTCATATCTTTTAACTTAACTAAACAGTCATTTAATGCATCCCTTAGCATTAACCATAATAAATCTTCATCTTCTTCTTTTTCTTCACTTTTTATTATATCAGGGAATTTTGCTATATTCATAACTGTTATATCATCTTGTAAGTTAAATGTGTCTTTTATATTATTTAATATATTTACATACTCAGATGCTAACTTCTCATCAAATTTTAAGTTTACATCTTCACTACCTACTAAGTCAAGTTTTATATATAAATCGACTCTACCTCTTTTTATATAATCTTTGACTACATTTCTTATTTTATCCTCTAGAAAAGATATTTTTCTAGGAAGACGTGTGTTTATATCTACGTACTTATGGTTTATAGTTCTACATTCTACTGTAAAATGATAGTTATCATTTTTGTATTCGCCTCTTCCAAAACCTGTCATACTAATAGCCATATGCTATACCTCCAAAGTTCCTTCACATATTTTTACTGCATTTCCTATCATATATACATCATCAAGAAGCTCTATTCTTACGCTTCCACCTTCTGATTTTACGTTAACTATTTTATTAACTTTATCTAAATAGTTAGATAAAATTACAGAAGCAGTCATACCTGTCCCACATCCTAGAGTATATCCGCATCCTCTTTCCCATGTGTATACATGTATGTTATCTTTATCATCAACTTTAACAAAATTAACATTAGTTTTATTTGGGAAAATTTCATTTTCTTCTATAAGTTTTCCATATTTATATATGTCTTCTTTTATAAGTTCATCTACGAATACAATAGTATGTGGTACTCCCATTAGAATTGAACTTACTTCTACTTCTTTATTATTTATTAACAGTTTTTCTTTTATAAAGACTTCCTTGTTTGTATTTACTGGAATGTTTTTTGGATTGAAATTTGGTTTTCCCATATTTACTCTTATGGTATAATTGTTTTCACTTTCTATATTTAAAGATATTTTTTTTATTCCGTCAAGTGTATATACACTAAATTCTGTATCTTTTACTATATTGTTGTCATACACAAACTTACAAAAACATCTTAATCCATTTCCACACATATTAGCTCTTGATCCATCAGAATTATAATATACCATTTCTACATCAGATATATCAGAGGTTTTAACTACTAGTAGTCCATCAGCTCCAACGCCAAATCTTCTATGACAAACTTTTTCAGCTAAATCTGAGTAGTCGTTAGAATCTTTATTATCAAACCTACCATCAATTGCTATAAAATCATTTCCGACTCCATGTAATTTCCAGAAGTTCATTTATATCCCCCCTATAAAATTGAATTCTTAGCTTATTATACAATATTTTGTTCATAAAAGGAAATTATATTGAGTGTAAACTCTATATTATTTTAGACTATATTCTCAATATTATATTCACATTATTATTTATATGTGTAATAATTTACTTACTTAATAAATTTTGAAAGGAATGATATTATGGCATTCGATGGTTTAGTTGTTCATTCAATTTGTGACGAACTATCTTCTAAGTTAGTTGGAGGAAAAATAGATAAGATATATCAACCAGAAAACGATGAAATAGTTTTACATATACGAAACAATAAAGAGAATTTTAAGCTAGTACTTAGTGCAAGCTCATCTAATCCTAGAATTTACCTTTCTAGTTCATATAAAAAGGAAAATCCTATAAATGCTCCTATGTTTTGTATGTTACTTAGAAAGTATATCCAAAGCGGAAATATAGTTAGCGTTTCTCAAATTGGATTTGAGAGAATTGTAAAAATCACTGTTGAATCTTTAGATGAATTAAAATCAAAAACTACTAAAGATTTAATAATAGAAATAATGGGTAGACATAGTAATATAATTTTGACTCATGAAGAAGATAAAATAGTCGATTCAATAAAAAGAATACCTCCTAGTATTAGTAGGGTTAGACAACTTCTTCCAGGTATAACATACACACTACCTCCTGCTCAAGATAAGTTAGATCCACTTGAATTAATTTCTATAGATCAGTTTAAAGAATTACTTCAAGATTTTAATGGTCCTATATTAAAATCTATATATTCTAAGTTTTTAGGTATAAGTCCGACTGTGTCTAAGGAAATATGCTTTAGATCAAATTTAGATATCTCTATGCTGCCTTCAGATTTAAATGATGAAAGCTTTAATAGGCTTCACGAAGAGTTTATAAGTGTTATGCAGAGCGTCAAAGGCGCAAATTATAACCCATGCTTAGCTTTAGATCCTTCTATTGATAAGCTTTTAGATTTTAGTTGTATAAATCTTTCTCTATTTAATGACTTAAAAATTGTTCATAATGAAAGTATTTCATCAATAATAGAAAGCTTCTATTCAAATAAAGATGCTAAGGAAAGAATAAATCAGCGTGCATCAGACTTTAAGAAAAGCATATCTATAAAACTAGATAGACTTTATAATAAATTAAAGAAACAAGAATTAGAACTTAAAGAATCTGATAACGCTATAATCTACAAAGTTAAGGGCGAGCTTATAACTTCATATATTTATATGGTTGAAAAGGGAATGAAGTCTGTAGAGGTTCAAAATTTCTATGATGAAAACTGTTCTACAGTAAAAATCGATTTAAACCCAAACTTAACTCCATCTGAAAACGCTCAAAAATACTTTAAAAAGTATACTAAATTAAAACATGCAAAGAAAGAGATAAGTGCTCAAGTTGAACTTAGCTTAGAAGAAATTAATTATCTTGAAAATATAATGCTTAGTGTAGATAACTGTGATAACCTAGCTGAACTTAACGATATAAAAGAAGAGCTTCAAAAACTTGGATATATGCGTGGCAAGGTTAAATCAAAAAAAGAGAAAAATACTTTAACTACTAAACCGAATGAATTTTTATCTTCTGACGGATTTACAATCTTGGTAGGTAAAAACAATAAGCAAAATGATTTTCTTACTCTTAGAGTCGCTAATAATGATGATTTATGGATGCATACTAAAAACATCCCAGGTTCTCACGTAATAATAAAATCAGAGGGTAAGGAAATACCTGAATCAACTATTTTTGAAGGAGCAATGCTAGCTGCATTTTTCAGTAAATCTAAAATGTCAGCTCAAGTTCCAGTTGATTATACTTTAAAGAAAAATGTAAAAAAACCAAATGGTTCTAAACCAGGAATGGTTATATATGAAACAAATAGTACTATTTATGTAACTCCATCTGAAGAGTTAGTAGTTAAATTAAAAAAACAGGGTTAAACCCTGTTTTTTTAATTTATATTTATAATTATATAAGCTGAGAGTTAAGAACTTGTGATTCTTTCTCAGTATCCTTTTTAAAATCTTCTTTATTTAATACTCTATTTAGTATAATACCTACTATTGCAGCTAAACTTAATCCTGTAATTGTAACAGTTTTAGTTACAGGTATTCCTATAACAATTCCTTTATTACTTAAGTAAGTAGTTCCTAAGCCTATTACCATTATAGTAGCTATTATTATTATATTCTTTTTACTTTCTACACATTTGCTATCGTTTATTGTTTTTAACCCTACATATGAAATCATTGAGAATAACATTATACTTATTCCACCCATAACTTCTGTAGGTATACTTTGTAAAAACCCTCCAAACTTACTTACACATGCTAGTAATATTGCACATATAGCAGTTCTTCTTAATATTGATGGGTCATAATTTTTAGTTATAGCAAGTACCGCTGTATTTTCTCCATAAGTCGTATTTGCTGGTCCTCCTAAAAATCCTGCCATAATAGTAGCCAATGCATCTCCCATTAATGTTCTGTGAAGCCCTGGTTCTTCTATGAAATTCTTTCCTACTACAGTTCCATTAGTAGTCATATCTCCTATATGTTCCATGAATACCGCTAAAACCACAGGTGCAATTAAAACTATAGCTTGTAAACTAAATTTAGGTAGTGTAAATTGTGGTATTTGTAAAAGAGCCGTATTTGTACTCATAAATGAAACATCTACATTCCCTAGTATTAAAGATACAGTGTATCCTATAGCTACAGCTATTATTATATTTAATTGCTTTATAAATCCTTTACAAAATACATTTATTGCTATTGCTAATCCTAATGTCATAATTGCTATTAAAAAATTATTTGATGCCATATCAACCGCAGTTGGTAATAGATTAAGTCCTATAACTGCTATCATTGCTCCAACCACTTGAGCTGGGAAATATTTTTTAATCTTATCTACACCTACTTTTTTTATAACTGCTGCCATTATTAAATATATAATTCCGGCTATTATTATTCCACCTTGAGCATATGCTAAATCTCCATTGTGAGCTTCTTTAGCAGCTAATATAACTGGTATAAATGCAAAACTTGAACCTAAGAAAACTGGAACTACTCCTTTTGTGCATGCATGGAAAATTAATGTCCCTACTCCTGCAGAGAAAATAGCAACCGATGGATTAAATCCTGTTAATATTGGTACTAAAACTGTAGCTCCAAACATAGCTAATAAATGTTGTAATGATAACATTGTTTTTTTCATAAAAAAACCTCCCTATTTTTAAGTTTGGGAGAAATAATTCTCCCTTTTTCAGTATCTCTGTACTGAATTAAAAGGTGTTAACCTTATATAATTTTATGCTTTTACTCGTTTATAGTTACTGAATCTTGTTCATCAGTTTCATTTAACATAACTGAAATTACCTCATGTTTTGATGTTGGAACATTTTTACCTACATAATCTGCTCTTACAGGTAACTCTCTATGTCCTCTATCAACTAACACAGCTAATTGAATAGACTTAGGTCTTCCTATATCCATAATTGCATCTAAAGCTGCTCTTACTGTTCTTCCTGTGTATAAAACATCATCAACTAGTATTACAACCTTATCATTTATATCAAAGTTTATATTAGATCCATTTATAACCGGATCTGTATCTACTTTTTTTAAATCATCTCTATATAGAGTTATATCAATTTCACCAGTATCTACACATACATCTTCTATACTCTGTATTTTCTTTGCTATTCTATTTGCTATAGGTACTCCTCTTGTTTTTATTCCTACTAAAACAACATCTTCTACACCTTTATTTTTCTCTATAATTTCATGGCTTACTCTAGTTATAGCTCTTCCCATAGCTTTTTCATCCATTAATTGCGCCTTTTCTTTCATTAAAATCCTCCTTTGTAATAAGGTTAAGTTGTAAAAATTTACTTAGCTCATATAGTCAACGTCCGCTCGACAAGCTCACGTCCAGTTACTCAAAAAAGCTTCTTACCCTTAGGCAAGAAGCTATACTTATCAAATATAAAGAATCTTATATTTTCTATAAGTTCTCATTCTCTCGCCTTTTGATCTCTCTGGACCAATTAAAGGTAACATTCATTTTTTATAATTATATACTAATAAAGTCCTTTTAACAACCTCTTTTATTTCATTTTAGATATTAAGTCACTGAAATATTTTGGAAGCTCTGAATTAAACTCAACATATCCATTAGTTGTAGGATGTATAAAACCTAACTTTCTAGCATGTAAAGTTTGCCCTTTTAATCCAAACTTATTATTTTTAGGACCATATAGAGGGTCCCCCAATAAAGGATGATTTAAAGATAATGCATGAACTCTTATTTGATGTGTTCTTCCAGTCTCTAAGGTTGCCTTAACATGAGTAAAGTTTTCATATCTATTTATAACTTCAAAGTGGGTAATTGCATTTTTCCCATCTTTAACTATACCCATCTTCAATCTATCTTTAGGATTTCTTCCAATAGGTTTATCAACAGTTATTTTATCTTCTTTCATAACTCCATGACATATAAATTCATATTCTCTAGTTATTGAATGATCTTTTAGCTGTTCTGCTAGTGAATTATGCGCTTTATTATTTTTTGCAATCATTAAAAGACCAGATGTATCTTTATCTATCCTGTGTACTATCCCAGGTCTTATCACTCCGTTTATAGAAGATAAATTCTCTTTACAATGATATAAAATTGCATTTACTAACGTATTATCATAGTTTCCAGGCGCTGGGTGAACAACCATATCTTGAGGTTTATTAACTATCAATAAGTCCCCATCTTCATACACAATTTCAATTGGTATATCTTGTGGAGTCACTTCAAGAAGTTTTGGTGCTGGTATTTCAATAATTATATGATCATCTTCTTTTACCAAGTATTTTGCTTTTTCAATTTTATTATTAACCTTAACTTTTTTATCCTTTATAATCTTTTGTATATAACTCCTAGACATTTCACCTAACTGTCCAGATAAATACACATCTAACCTATCGCCTTCTTCTTCATCTATAACTAAAAATTGTCTTATTTCTTCCATAATTTCACCTACTTGTCATTTTCAAAAAATATTATGTATATGCATAATAATATAGTTCCTATAACTACAAATACATCTGCTACATTAAATACATAGTTCCAAACTATTCTAAAATCAAAATAATCTACTACAAATCCTAATTTTACTCTATCTATAAGATTCCCTATAGCTCCTGCTATTATAAGAATAATAGCACTTTTCCCAAGTAAATTTAGTTGTTTTTTGTATAAATAATATAACCCAAATATGCATGCAATCAAAGCAACCACTACAAAAACCATTTGGTTATTTTGAAACATTCCAAAAGCTGCCCCTCTATTTTCTACATATGTTAAATGGAATATGTCTTTAATTATAGGTATACTCCCTATATTAACTAAATACTTTACAGCTAAAAATTTAGATATTTGATCTAATCCTATTAATCCTAATATAATAAGTATATATATCAAAAAAATATCCTCCTCAATTGTTTTAATCTATATATATTATATATATTAACATATATATGGGCAATACATGTTAATATCAAAAAAAGATAGCATTTGCTATCTCTCTTTGATTTATTCTTTCATAAGTTCTGATATAGTTACAAATTCATAACCTTGTTTTTGCAACTCTGGAATTATACATTCTAAAGCTTTTATAGTCTGTGATTTATCGTTTCTTATGCTATTATAGTCATGCAATAAAACTATGCTACCATTTTTCGCATTTTTTTCTATTGTATTTATAATATTTCCAACTCCTGGATTACTCCAATCTCTTGCATCAAAATCAGACCACAACACAACTTTCATATCTTTTAATTTCATTAAGTTGAATAAATTCTCATTTATTGCTCTATATGGCGGCCTAAACCAAGTAGGTTCTTTGCCTGTAACTTTTTTTATAATTTCTTGAGTTTGTATAATTTCACTATTAAGCTTTTCTTGTGAATTGTTACATACGTTTATATGTGTAAATGTATGATTTCCAATTTCATGCCCTTCATCATATGCCCTTTTTACAATTTCAGGATTCCATCCCACTTTTTGACCTACTACAAAGAATGTAGCTTTTGCATTATTTTTTTTTAGTATATCTAGTATTTGTGGTGTAAAATCTTCATCTGGCCCATCATCAAAAGTTAGAGCAATAACTTTTTTCTGGTCACTACCTCTTTTAATTATTATATCTTCATATTTTTTTGATATATTATTTTTATTATTAAAAGCTTCAGTATCCTTTAATGTAGGCATATTAAATATACCTAATGTTAAAACTAAAAAAAATATAGGTATAATTAACTTCTTCATATTACCGCCTCTTTTCTAGTATTCATCTCTCATATCTCTATTAATATCAACTAAATCTTTTACTTCTCGTGTAAATAGATTAGGGCCACTAAAATTATCTTTTATACTAACACTCTCTATATTGTTTACTGGTCTTTCTTCTTTTTTAGCGCAATCTACACATAGCCTAGTTTCTGGAATAAAATCTAATCGATCTTCCTCTATACTTTTTTTGCAACTTTCACAAATTCCATAAGATCCATTTTTTATTTTGTATAAAGCATTATCGATTTCTTTTAATTTAAATTTTTCATGATTAGTTAGACTATTTTGCATCTCTTGCATATATACTTCACTTCCTATATCCGCAAGATGATTATCATAGCTTGAAAGTTCACCTGATGTATACTTCTCACTTGTATGTTCAGTCGTATTTCCAAATACAGTGTTATCTTCCATTTCTGATACTAACGTTATTATATTATTTTTTTCTTCTAGTAACAGCTTTTCATATTTTTTGTTATTCATAATAATCCTCTACCTTCCTCTAAAATTATCTACCATATCTAAAAATCCAGCTATATATTCTCCTATAATAGGTAAGTTAACCCATTTAGATACAACATATAAAACTAAACCTGTAAGAAAACTAAATCCAATAGCTTGCCCAAAACCTTTCCCAATTCCTGCTATAAAGTTAATTGCAAACATTCGTCTTCTACTATCTGTTAAAATCATATAATCCATAATTCTGCTTCTTTCAAACATATATAGCAGACTGTCGATTCTATTATTTGCAATTTCAAGTGCTTTTAATAATGCGTTAGATTCATCATTCCCATGGATTCTTTTATCAATATCTTTCATACTCAATGCTTTAACTTCTTCTATATATAGTTCTTTTTCATTTTTTCTATTTCCTAATCTATATCGCTTCAAAACTTAACACGTCCTCTTCACATAGAAAAACTTTTTACAATTTTATTATTCCAACTTTTATATTTTAAATACAAGAATTTGCTTTACTAATATTACTTAATTAATGTTTTATTGCACAAAAAAAAGCCCTATTAAATAAGGCTTTCAATTTTAATTTTATAAAAATTTCTTTTCTATCAATCCAACTTTTTTATAAACTTTTCTTAGGGTTTTTCTAGCTTGATATTCTGCTTTTTGAGCACCTTTAGCATATATATCTTCTAAGTAATCCTTGTTTGACAGTAAATATTCATATTGGTCTTTTATAGGTTTTAAAGTTTCTACTATTACTTCAGCAACGTCATTTTTAAAATCTCCATATCCTTTACCTTCATACATAGCAACTACATCTTCTATAGATTTATTGTCTAGTTTTGAGTATATATCTAAAAGATTTTTTATACCTGGTTGCTCATCACTATATCTAACTACTCCAACAGAATCTGTTACACTTCTTTTTATTTTTCTTCTTATTGCATCAGCATCATCAACTAATAATATATATCCATTTTCATTTTCATCTGATTTACTCATTTTTTTAGTTGGTTCTTGTAAGCTCATTACTCTAGCTCCAGCTTTCGGTATATATGGTTCTGGAACTTTAAATGTAGGGCTATATCTATTATTGAATCTATTTGCTAAATCTCTAGCTAACTCTAAGTGTTGTTTTTGGTCTTCTCCAACCGGTACTAAATCTGTTTGATACAGTAATATATCTGCAGCCATTAAAACTGGATAAGTAAATAATCCTGCATTTAAATTAGCTTCGCTTTTTTGAGATTTATCTTTAAACTGAGTCATTCTGCTTAACTCACCCATATATGTCATTGTATTTAAAATCCACATTAACTCAGTATGACAACTAACATGTGATTGTATGAATATAGTATTTTTTTCTGGATCTAAACCACTTGCCATGTATTGAGCTAATAACTGCATTGTATTTGCTCTTAAATTTTTAGCTTCTTGTGGAACTGTTATTGCATGTAAATCTACTACACTATAATAGCAGTTATAATCTTCTTGTAATTCTTTCCAATTTTTTATAGCTCCAAGATAATTTCCTAATGTCAATTTACCTGATGGTTGAGCCCCACTAAATATTATTTTCTTTTCACTCATATTTAATGCCTCCTATAAATTTTTTAACATTCTAAGTACTATATCTTTTGAATTGTGAGCTGCTTGACCTACAAACTCTTCATATGTTACATCTGCACTTCCATCTGCTTTATCTGACATAGCTCTTATAACCACAAATGGAGTATGATTAACATAGCATACATGTGCTATAGCAGCTCCTTCCATTTCTCCACAGTATCCGTTAAATTCTTTTACTAATTCGTCTTTTAATTCCTTGTTACTTATAAATATATCTCCACTTAAAACTCTACCTTTTAAAACTTTATGCGTTTTAACTTCTGCTTTTGATGATTCATACGCCGCATTTATTAATTTTTCATCTGCGTTAAATATTGAGTTATCCATTCTAGGTATCATACCTTTTTTATCACCAAATACAGTAGTGTCAAAGTCATGTTGTATCGCATCTGTAGATATAACTATATCATATACATCTAGTTCTTCATTTAATGCTCCTGCTACACCTGTATTAACAACTGCATCTACATTAAATTCACTTATTAATATTTGTGCACATAATGCAGCATTTACCTTACCTATTCCACATCTAACTAAAACAATATCTTTATTTTCTAATTTTCCTACATAAAATTTTAAACTAGCTTTTTCTATAGTTTCTTCTATGTCCATTATATCTCTTAATATATCTACTTCCTCATCCATTGCGCCTATTATTCCTATTTTGTTCATTTCTAAATTCCTCCTATATGTTATTAATTTTTATTTTTTGTATAATTAAAAAATCCGTCCTAAATAAATAGGACGGATATATTTTCCGCGGTACCACCTAAATTATATACATGTTTATATGCATATCACTTAATAATTTCTGCTATAACGTGCAGTCACGATATCAGCTACTCTTTAAATTTCACTTAATTCCTCAAAGGTCCATTCATTAAATTTATTTATATTGAGTTCTCAGCTACCTCAATTCTCTGTATTAAATAAGAAATTTAATTACTAATCCTCTTCACTGGATTTTTATATTATATTTTTATATTTATTTTATATAATATGTTTTAATCTCAAAAAAGTCAACCATTTAAATCATATATTTTTTCTCCCACCTAATTCCCACAAAAAAATAAGCTATCTAATAAATAGATAGCAAGGATAAATAGTGTAGTTTTAGCGACATTTAAAATCATCTTTTAAGCTTTTTGGAGCAAAACTATACTATTTATCCGAAGCTTTATACTATTTATAGAAAGCTTATTTTCATTTTAAAATGGTAAATATATAAGTTTTAGCGACTTTTAAAGCTTCTTTTCAGCTTTGGAAGCAAAACTTTTCTTTTTTATTCTTAATTGGGTATATTATAAGTTTTAGCGACTTTTAAAGCTTCTTTTCAGCTTTAGGAGCAAAACTTATAATATACCCTAATCCTTATTTTCTTGTAACTTTTATACCTGTCATGTGGTCATTTAAGTTATGTTTTTCTATAGTTTCATCATCAACTCTATTTATGTTTAAAGCTAAAGTTTCTGATTTTATATATTCAGAGTATTCATTTATAGCACTTGCTATTTCATCATCTGAACAATAATCAATATCTATATTATCTAAAACATCAAAGTCATTAGATTTTCTTAATTGTTGAACTTTAGATATAAATTCTCTAGCATATCCTTCGTTTATTAAAGTCTCATTTAAAGTTGTATCTAATATTACAAATAGGTTATTTTCCATAGTAACATTAAATCCTTCTTTAGCTGATATATTTATTAACACATGATCTTTATTAAACTTAAATTCTTCTCCATCTATATCTACACTTATAGACTCACCAGATTCTAACTTAGGTACAACTTCACTTGCATCAAGTTTATTTAATGCTCCAGCAAAGAATTTCATCTTAGCTCCAAGCACAGGTCCTAAAACTTTGAAGTTTGGTTTTAATGTAAAGTTCATATATTCGCCTAAATCTTTGGCAAATATAACTTCTTTAACATTAAGTTCTTCTTTTATTAAGTCAACAACATCACTTATAGTACCTTCATATTTTCCATCTACTAATACTTTTTGTATAGGTTGACGAACTTTTATTCTAGTAGCTTCTCTTGATGCTCTTCCTAATGTAACTAAGTTTTTAACTAAGTCCATTTTTTCTTCTAGATTATTATCTATTAAATCTAAATTAGCTTTTGGATAAGTAGCTAAGTGAACTGAAGTTTCATTAGTTAAGTTTCTATATATTTCTTCTGCTATAAATGGTGTAAATGGAGCTATTAACTTACAAAGTTCTGTTAATATCTCATAAGTTGTATTATAAACTGATTTTTTATCTTCTGTTAATTCAGTTGCCCAGAATCTTCTTCTTGAACGTCTTATATACCAGTTAGATAAATCTTCATTTATAAATTCTTGAACCATTCTAACAGTTTTATTTAATTCAAATATATCTAAGTTTTCTTCTACTTCTTTCTTTAAGTTGTTAAATTTAGATAATATCCATCTGTCTAATTCTGGTCTATCTTTATATTCAACGAAGAACTCTGATGGATTTATATTGTCTGTATTTGCATATAATGTGAAGAAGTTATATACATTTTTCATAGTTCCTAAGAATTTACTTTGAACCTCTTTTAATCCATCTACATCAAATCTTGTTGGAGTCCATGGTGGAGATACATATAATAAATACCATCTTAATGCATCTGCTCCATATTGATCAAATAATTCAAAAGGATTTACTGTGTTTCCTCTTGATTTACTCATTTTCTTACCTTCTTTATCAAGTACTAAGTCATTAACTAAAACTCTCTTATATGGAGCTTTACCTGTAACAAAAGTAGATATAGCAAGTAATGAATAGAACCATCCTCTAGTTTGATCTATACCTTCACATATAAAATCTGCTGGGAATAATTCATCAAAGTTTTCTTTATTTTCAAATGGGTAGTGATGTTGTGCAAATGGCATAGAACCACTGTCAAACCAACAGTCTATAACTTCTGTTACTCTAGTCATAGTACCTCCACACTTATCACACTTAAAGTGTATATCATCTACATATGGTCTGTGTAATTCTATAGTTTTTGGATCTATATCTTCTATAGCTTTATTAGCAAGCTCTTCTCTTGACCCTACAGACTCTTTATGACCACACTCACACTTCCATACGTTTAATGGAGTTCCCCAATATCTACTTCTAGATATTGCCCAGTCATTTAAGTTTTCTAACCAGTTCCCAAATCTTCCCTCTCCTACGAAACCTGGATACCATTCAACAGTTTTGTTATTTGCTATTAATTGGTCTTTTAACTTAGTCATTTCTATATACCAGCTTGGTTTTGCATAGTATAAAAGTGGAGTTTGGCATCTCCAGCAGTGAGGATAGTTATGAGCTACCTTTTCTTTGCTGAATAATTTATTTTCTCCGTGTAACCATTTTATAATTTCAACGTCTACACCATCTTCCATTACAAATTTGCCTTCCCATGGAGTAGTTGTAAACTTACCTGCTTCTGAAACTGGTTGTAACACTGGTAAATCGTATTTTCTTCCTAAGTTGTAGTCATCTTCACCAAATGCTGGTGCTGTATGAACTATTCCTGTACCATCTTCTGTTGTTACATAGTCACCTAAAGTAACAAAGAATGCTTTTTTATCTGCTTCAACAAATGGCATTAATTGTTCATATTCAACGTACTCTAAATCTTTACCTTTTAATTCTTCTATAACTTCATAATCTTCTCCTAAAACTTTACTAGCTAAAGCTTTAGCAACATAGTATATTTCGTCATTTTGCTTAACTTTTATATAGTCTATTTCAGCCCCTACTGTTAAAGCAACGTTTGATGGTAATGTCCAAGGAGTTGTTGTCCATGCTAAGAAATATTCATCAGCATCTTTTCTCTTGAACTTAGCTATTACTGTATTATTTTTTATTTCTTTATACCCTTGTGCAACCTCATGTGATGCAAGACCTGTTCCACATCTTGGACAGTATGGAAGTATTTTATGACCTTCATATACATATCCTTCTTTGTTGAACTTATCTAATATCCACCATACAGACTCGATATAATTATTATCTAAAGTTATATATGGATTATCTAAGTCTATTTCATAAGCCATTCTTTCAGTCATGTCTCTCCATTGTTTTTCAAATGTGAAAACAGACTCTCTACACTTTTTATTGAATTTGTCTAATCCATAAGCTTCTATTTGTTGCTTATCAGATAAACCTAATTCTTTTTCTACTTGTATTTCTACTGGTAATCCGTGTGTATCCCATCCAGCTTTTCTTTTTACTTGATATCCATTCATAGTTTTATATCTACAAACAGAGTCTTTTAAAGTTCTAGCTATAACATGGTGTATTCCTGGGTTTCCATTTGCAGTTGGAGGCCCTTCATAGAATACAAAACTAGGATCATCTTTTCCTTTTTCTAAAGTTTTTTCTAACATATTTATGTCATTCCAATAATCAGATACTTTAGCTTCAGCTTCTTTTACAGAAGAATCTACTAACGACTTAAATTTAGCCATTAAAATCCACCTTCCTTTAATTTTATTTTTTACACAAAATTCGCTTTGCTCATGTCGCCAACGACTTCGTACGTTGCTCAAAAAATTTTTTATGCTCAAAACATAGTGTATTAATATAACTAAGTTTTATAGTATATCCACAATTCTTAGTAAGTGTAATTTACTTTTAAGCATAAAAAAACCCGTCCCTGGAAAGGGACGAGTTATTACTCGCGTTACCACCCTAATTTTACAAATGTATATACTACCCTACATTTGTAACACTCTTTCAATATAACGGTATTTAACCGGCTCAGCTTAATAGATTAATCGTTCAGCCTGCAGCTTAGGAGTGATTTTCATTTTTATAAATTTATTGGTTCTCAGCTTCTCCAACTCTCTGTGAAATTATCTAAAAACTACTCTCTCCATCATAGCATTTATTATAATATTAGTTTATATGTATGAAATTTTATAATAAATTGTTCAAATAGTCAATATATTTTTACTCTAAAGCATCCGATAATTCTTTTTGAAGCTCAGCTATTCTTTGAACGCCATTTTCATCTATGTCCGAGAAAATATCATCAACACTTCTAATTTCGTCTTCTAATAACGATTTAAATTTATTTCTAAATATCTTGAACTCTTTAACTATAGAATCATATTCTTTTCTAATTTCAATAACTCTATTGTTAGCTTGTCCTATTATTTGTCTTGATCTAAGCTCAGCCTCTTCAACTATTATCTTAGCTTTTTTATTTGCAGCACTACATGTATCCTCAGCTGCAGTTTGAGCTGTTATAAGTGTTGCCTTTAATGTTTCTTCTATGTTCTCAAACTTACTTACTTGTTCTTGGTACATTCTTATTTTATCTTTTAATTCCAGATTTTCTCTATATACGTTTTCGAAGTCTTCTTTTACTAGATCTAAAAATTCATCTACTTCATCTTCTCTGTATCCACGTATACCTTTTTTAAATTCTTTATTTTCAATATCCACTGGAGTTAGCATGTATTCCCCTCCCTATATTATTAATTTTGCTTTTAATTTTATTTTTCCTTTTTTACTTATATCTCCTATATCGGCTATTACAGCTCTACCTTTACCTCTTACTGATATAAGAGCATCCCGTTCTATAGTTTTTGATGTAGACATTATTTTTTCATAATCAACAAAAACTTTTTCTGCATTTATAAGCTTCAAACTTTCTTGTCTAGAAATATTGTATATCCCACTTATCAAGCAATCCAATCTTTGTGATGATACAGTTAATGATATTTCTTTGTATTTAGGTTTGGAATATGCTATATCATCTTCGGGAATTTCCTTTACCTTAACACTATTTCTAGCAACTTTTTCTAAATTCATAATAATAAAATCTGAGATATCTTTACTTACAATAACCTGACAAAAGTTATCATGTATATTTATATCCCCTATTTTTTCTCTTTTTATACCTAATCCCAGTAAAGAACCTAAATAATCTTTATGCTTTATCTCTTTAAATTTAAAATTGCCCTCTATTTGTAATACTTTTATAGGTGATTGTACTTCTTCATATTCCATATAATACGGAAATATAGAAATAACTTTTCTTTCAGCTTCTTCAAAGCCTCCATCAACCCTATATTTTATATCGTCGAAACTATTTAATATTGATATAGAATTTTTTACTTCATAAGGATTTAGAAAATCAGTATATTTAATATCATAGCTTTTTATACAAGAATATGCTTTATCTATAACCTTAAACATCTTATTTTTCAAATCTATATCTTTAATATGATTTGTTAATGATACCTTGTCCATAATTTAACCTACTTCTAAAATTTTAAAATATATTTATTATTAACATTCTTAAAAATTGAAGAACAAATAGCGCAATTATTGGTGAAAAATCTATTGGACCTTCTATGTATCTAAACATAAAATTTCTTATAGGTCCTTCTATAGGCTCTGTTAACATACCTATAATATCATAGATTTTTGATTGTGTGGCTCCTGGAATCCATGACATTAATGCTCTTATTACTATCGCAAATTGAACAATGTCTGTTAATACTAATAAAGAGTATTCTATCATTTCAAATCTTACTCCTTTTTATTTATTTATTTATTTTGCCATGGGAAAAAAGCTTTACTTTCTAACTCTTTCTTCATGTTAGCATCTATATCTACATTATTAGGTGCTAATATAAATATTGCCTTAGATACTTTTTGTATACTTCCATCTAAAACATATACAGCCCCATTCATAAAGTCAAATATAGATTTACGAGTAACTGCATCATCTAAGTTTTCTAGATTAACTATTACAGCTCTTCTTTGTTTTAATTGATCAGCTATAGATGTAACCTCTTCATATTTCTTTGGTTCTACTATTACAACTTTCATTTGTCCTGCTGTATGTATATTTACTATTTTATTGCTTTTAGATTGAGCTATAGATCCTACCCCATTACTTAAATCTTCTGATATCTCTACTTCTTCCTCAATCTCTTCTATTTCTTCATCCATGAACTCGTCTTCTACTTCATCTGTCATCCAATCTTTTATCTTACCTATGAAACCATTTCCCATTATTAACATCCTCCATTATATATATTCATTATTTTTTGTTATAATTTCTTTGTCCAAATATAGAAGTTCCAACTCTAACAAATGTTGCTCCTTCTTCAATAGCTATCTCAAAGTCGTTACTCATCCCCATAGACAGAGCTTCCATAGACACACTATTTATATTTTCATTGTCTATTTTGTTAGCTAAGTCTTTTAATCCCTTAAATACAGATTTTATTAAATTTTTATCATCTGTATTTGGAGCCATTGTCATAAGCCCCTTAACTTTTATATTCGGATAATTATTTGATATATTTTTTATAAAATCAATAGCATCTTCTTCAAGTATGCCATGCTTACTTTCTTCCTTAGATATATTGACTTGTATTAAACAGTTTATTTGTTTATCTATGCTTTGAGCTCGTTTTTGAATCTCATCACATAATGATAATCTATCTATAGAATGTATCATATATACTTTATCAATTATATATTTCACTTTATTAGTTTGCAAACTTCCAATAAGGTGCCATTTTACTCTATCACCTATTACTTCATATTTTCTTGCTAATTCTTGTGGCTTATTTTCGCCTACGTCAGTTACTCCACATTCTATAGCTTCATTAACAGCATCTATATCTACAGTCTTTGTTACAGCTATTAATTTAACTTCATCATTACTTCTATCGGAAGTTTTACAAGAATCATTAATTCTTTTTTCTATATTAATTAAATTAGATTTTATAGAGTTCATTTTATCACCTGCTTTTACTAATTTTTTTACCTCTTGGGTTTAATATTACTTCATCATAAATACTAATACTTTTTATTCCATTTATATGGTTTTTGTAATAGTCAATAACTATATATTCTTCACTCTCATAAAAAGTTCCTTGTAATTCTACAAATTTCTCTTCTCCTGTTTCAGAAATTACATAGACACCTTTTTTCCCATCTACTTCTATAAATGTATCTTTAGGAACCTTTAAGCCTTCTGTTGACTTATATATTATATCAAATTCTTTTACTCTTGTATCGTAAATTTCCACATTTTGTTCGCTTATAGCCAATATAACAATGTAGTCATTTCCATCCTTATATATATCATATACATTTGTATTTATTTTTTCAACGTCACTAGATAGAATTATTTTTTGTCCTACATTTAATTTTTTTACTTCTTTTTCATTACAGCTTATAGCTACATATTGCTTTAGATTATTTACTACTCTTGCAACAGGTTCACCTTTTTTTACTTCTCCATCTTTCTTTATATCTACATATTCTTCTTTTGCACTTTCTATATCTTCTTTTTTTACTTCTCCAATATTTTCTAAATTGAATTTTTTCTCATTGTTATCAAATTTATATGAGATAATACCTGAGTTTTTAGCTTTAAATAATTGTGAGTTATCTTCAATTAAATTTGAAACTTTTTCTGCTTCATTTTCTTTATCTTGCAATGTCTTACTATTTAAATCACTTCCTATTATTTCATTTTTATCTTTTAGAAGTTTAGATATTTTATTTAAATCACTATCTATATTTATATCTCCACCTAATAAATTTTTTTGTAAATTTAAACTTAGTTTTTTTATACCCTCATTTATGTTTTTTATATCCGATTTTACTATCTTTGTATTTCCTGATTCTATATCTGATATATCTTGTTTTAAATCTTTTAGCGTACTGACCGTTTTTTCGTCTACATTACCATTGTAGATGTATGCTACTTCATCACCTTTTTTTATTTTATTACCTTCTTTAATGCAATATTTTACTTTTCCATCCATACTACTTTCCAATAAGTATTCATCTCTAATTACTAGTCCCGTTTTCTTAAAACTTTCTCGAACAACTTGATTTTCTAAGACCAAAGTATCTACATTTTTTTTAATTATACCACTAAGTAAATTTGATAATACATATATACATATAAATATCAAAATTAACTTAGTATAATTAAATTTTAATTTTTTCAATATATATCCCCCTTAACTTCCTA
>NZ_LBBT01000067.1 GCF_001006285.1 Paraclostridium benzoelyticum | reverse complement strand
AGATTTATTATAAAAAATTATCTTATGTTGATCTTTAAGCATACAAGTTTTATTTTATTAAATAAAAAAGCTTATAAACTTTGTTGTTAAACAAAATTTATAAGCTTTAATTTTTATAACTCTTCCTCTAGTTCCTTTATCTTCTTATCAAGTTCTTTTATTCTAGCTTTTAATTCATAACACTTATTATCTACCTTCATAGCTGAAGTGTAGTTCATTTCATTGCTATGATATTTCCTCCACAATTCTTCATATTTATTATGATGTTTATTAAATTCTTTTTCTAAACACTCTCTTTCACTTTTTAGTTCACTTATTTGTTCTTGTAGTTTCTTTTTGTTGGTTTTAAAAAAATCGAAAAAAAACATATCCATATTTCCCTTCTATCTATAATTAAGTTTATAACATTTTAACTTTATGTTACTTTTTATTTACTCCATTTACATTATATTATTAATACATCTAATATTATACCTGTTTATTGTACTATATTACAATAAATTTAATTATATATATACCCTTTTGGATAATTCTTCTAAACATTTATTTCTTTATATTTCATATAAGTTCCATCTATAAAGATAATTCCTTCCTCAGTTGTTTTTGCTAAATTGATAAAACTTTCTATAAGAGAATATAATCCGTCTATTGTCATTTAAATCAATGCTAAATACATAGCTCTATTATAATATGATTCTGTATGAAAAATATTTACCGTATAATTATTACCTTCTACTATTAGATTTAAAAATGCTATTTTGCAGACATACATAAAATAATTTTACATACAATTCCAAGGTTATTCAATTTTATCATCTCCAAATATTCCCTTAGCTTTTATTATATCAATAATTCCTTAATTATTCCTTAACAATATTGTCATTTATTTTTATTTAAATTAGGGTATATTAATAAATATTAAAATATAAAGGATGTGTTTTTATGATTATAAATATTAGTAATCCAGCTAAAAAAGAACTAAATAATATTTTTGAATCTTATAATTTAGATGTTAAGTATCTAAGAGTATACATAAAAGAAGTAAGTGGATGATATGGTCCTGTTTTTAGCGTAGCTCTGGATGAGCCTACAGAAAATGATACAATCTTTGAATGTGATGATTTTAAAATTATTATAAACAATGATTTGTGTAATAAAATAAATGTAATTAACATTTTTTATAAATCAGCTTTATCTAGTGATATATTTAGAGTTTCTACAGATTTATTATGGAAAGAAGAATATTATGAAGCTCCATGGGCTAAACCATGGTAATATAATTTTAGGTCTAAATTTTACATAAAATGTGTAATTTATTTTTTTATGGGAATATATTATTATATATTAAGCTTTAATAAATTAGTAAATTTTATTGAAAAGGAGTTTTTACTATGAAAAAAGTATCTTTATTTATAGTAGTTAATGCTATATCTTTATATATAGTATCATTATTAATGAGCAGTGTTTCTATAACATCTTTTAGCTCTTTACTTATACTAACAGTCATTTTTGGTGTTTTAAACTTAACAATTAAACCTTTGCTTCAATTTTTCTCACTACCTATAACATTTTTAACATTAGGTTTATTTTCATTAGTAATAAATGCACTTGTTTTAAAATTAGCTTTTAGTATAGTCCCAGGAGTACACTTATATGGATTTGTTAGTGCTATAGGTGCTTCTATATTATTATCTATTGCAAATACAATTATATATAATGTACTTGATTAAATAGAGTATATTTATTATAAAAAAGAGTTACCTCTAAATAGAGATAACTCTTTTTTATTAAGTATTCACTTCTTTATATTATTTTCTTTTTTTTTCTCTTTTAACAGATTTATTGTTTATTTCATCTATTACTACAGCTATTGCGTTATCTCCTGATATATTAGCTGCAGTACCAAAACTATCTTGAGTTATATATAGTGCTATCATTAAACTTGCAAGTCCACCATCTGATGGTATTCCTACCATAGGTAAAAATGGAAGCGCACTCATTATAGCCCCACCTGGTGCCCCTGGTGCTGCAACCATAGCAACTCCTAGCATCAATAAATATGGTAATACTATAGCTAAACTATAATTCATTTGATTCATCATTAAAACAGCAACTGTAAATGAAGTTACTGATATTATACTTCCAGATAAGTGAATAGTTGCACAAAGAGGTACAACAAATTCTCTTATTTGTTTAGATACTCCATTTTTTTCTGCACACACTACATTTACAGGTATAGTAGCTGCTGATGATTGAGTTCCAACTGCTGTTAAATATCCTGGTATTTGATTTTTTAGTAATTGAATTGGATTCTTTTTAGTGTATGCTCCAGCAAGAGCAAATTGGAAACATATATATATAATATGAAGTGGTATTACAATTAAGTATACCTTACCAAATATTTTTAGTATGTCCCATACTTGTCCCGCAAAAGTTATATTAGCAAAAGTTCCTGCTATATAAAGAGGTAGTAAAGGTATTATTATTTTAGATAAAGTAGATTTTATTATTTCTTGAAAATCCATTGCTATGTTAAATAATCCTTCTCCTCTGCCACGACCTCTAAGAGCTGAAATTCCAAGACCCATCATGAATGCGAAAACTATTGCAGCTGTTACATCTAGCATTGGTTTTAATGGTATAGTAAATATTGGTGAAAGCATACCTGAATTTGGGTCTACTACACTCTCAGCTACACCAGCGTTTATAAAATTAGGGAAAATAGTTATTGCAACTGTATATGCAAGCAATCCAGCTATTATTGTAGAACAATATGCTATACCAGTTGTTATTCCCAATAGCTTCCCTGCCCCTGAAGTTAATTCAGCTATACCAGCTGTAACAAATCCTAAAATTATAAATGGTATTACAAACTGTAAAAATGCAGCAAATAAACCACTTATAGTAACTAAAATTTCAACTACTTCTTTTGAAGCATAATTACCTATAATAATACCAAGTATTATTGCTATTATCAATTTTGGTACTAGTCCTATTTTTTTCTTTGCTTTTGTCAAAATAATTCCTCCCCTTATGAATAAATTTTATGATAAAAACATTTTCCCCTTTAATTTAAATTGTATACATTTAGACACAAAAAGTCAAGATAGTTGTAAAAAGTAATATTTTTGTGAAATTTATGTAAAATAAAAGGTATGCCGTTTCTACGGTATACCTTTTATAATAATATTAAGCTGCATATTCTTTATTTTTTCTTTTAATTTTCTTACTTTTTCGGTCCATATTATGATGAGTTATCATTGTAAATATTCCACTGCCTACTAGTACTGCATAGTATACAAATCCTCCATATAAGAAAATTGCATACCCCATAAGAGGTTGTGGAAACACACTTTTAAATATTGCAAAGAATGCTAGTTCACTTGCTCCTGCGTTACCTGGAGTTGGAATAGGGGATATAGCCATATATAAGAATGCTTGTAATGTAAGCATATATATATATGTATATCCACTTAAATTAAATGCTTTATATATCCAAAATGATATACTAAAGTATACACTTAACTGAACTACAGTTATCAAAAGCGTTGACACAAGCGCTTTTCTATTCCTTATAAATAAATTAACAGACTTACTATACTCATCTGCAAAACGCTCTACTTTCTCCACTTTTCCTTCTAAAAATTTAAATACTTTAAATTTAACCAAAAAGTTTATAACATATTTAGATACTTTCTTAATTAATTCAGGATTATATATAACCATCATAGAAACTATTAGTGTAAATGCATTCATTGAAATACCTATTAATATTAAAGGCATTACACCCCTTAATTCCTTTAGTATCGCTGTATTTAAAAGGACTAGTACAGAACAATATACTGTAACTACAACTTGATATATTATAGATTTATTCATTATAACTGCAGTTGCTTTGCTAGCTGGCATCTTGCATTTGTTTAATACATATATTTGCATAGGTTGACTCCCTGATGCAAATGGTGTTATCAAATTATAATAAAATCCCATAGTTGCTAATTTAAAACCTATAAATCTTGTCTGAACTTTATGAATGCTATCTATTACTATTTTTAAAACTACACCCTCTAATAACATGTGTGTAATCACTGCACACATCCCAAAAAATATAAACTTCTTATCTACCATATCTACAACTTCATGAAGCATATCTATGTCTAAAGTTCTATAAACTAAGTAACTTGTTATTCCTAATATAAATACCAAAAAGCCATATTGTAATATATTTTTATTTAATGTCTTTTTATTTTTCATAGGAAACCTCCATCCCCTTTAATTTGACACTACCTATTATACAATACATTTAGTTTTTATGGTATTAATTATTTCTTACTTTTTTGTAATAAAAAAGAAAAAGATCCATCCGTATTTATCTATATACTTTATAAGTAAGTATTATAGATTGTTCGGAAATGAATCTTTTTAATTAATTATAATAAGTTTTCACTTAAAACTTTATTAAAATTAGCTTTTTCTTCTATTAGATTTATAATGTTTACATTTTTACTTAAATCATTTATACATACAGCGCCTACTAATACATCATCTTTAAAGAATAGTTTTTTATAAACATCTTTTTTGTTTAATGTTATAAAACTATCTACATCATTTATATTTCCTATACTAAACACTTTTGTTTCAAATACATCTAACCCTACTGGGTAGTTTTCTACTTTAAATTCAATTTTATCTCCGCATGCATTTGCGCCTGCAACTTTTCCCATGTCTATAGCTGCCGGCCATATAGCCCATATCATAGAATCAATTTCAGCTACATCTCCACATGCATATATTTCTTTTGATGAAGTTTTCATATGCTTATCTACAACTATACCTCTGTTAACTTCTATATTAGTGTTGTTAGTAATTTGAATATTAGGTCTAACCCCTATAGAAAATACCACCATATCCACATCAATAGAACTTCCATCTTTAAATACAGCTTTAGATACTTTTTTATCGCCTTCTAGAAAATCAATGAATTTGCCTAACATTAGGTTTAATCCATTTTCTTTTAATATATTTTCTAGAACGACACTTCCATCTTTATCTAGTTGCTTAGTTAATAAATTTGGCATAGCTTCTACTACTGTAACTTCTTTTTGCGCTAGCTTCATTTCATATGCAGCTTCAAGACCTAACAACCCTCCACCTATGACTAAAATATTTTTTGCTTTTTCTAAATTCATCTTTATTTTATCTAAATCATTTTTATTTCTTAAAGTATACACTCCATCTAAATTATTCCCATTTATCGGTGGTATAAAGTTAGAACTACCATTTGCAATTATTAACTTATCATAATTTATACTTGAATTATTATCTAAAATAATTTTTTTATTTTCTTCATCTATTGTTTCTACATTGATTCCTAGTAAAACTTCTATATTATTTTTTTCGTACCAGTCTTTACCTTCAATATAAAAATCCTCTTTTTTAATTTCTTCATTTATAAAATCAGAAAGAGCTGGTCTATAATAACTTAACTCTTCTTCATTACTTAAAAGAGCTATTTTAGCTGTTTTATTTCTTTTTCTAATAGAGTCTGCTGCATAAAAACCTGCTGCCCCATTACCTACAATTACAAACTTGTCATCTGTGTTATTCTGATAATTTATATTTTCTTCTATAACCTCTATAAATTGATCATGTTTTGCCCCACATACCGGACATACATCTGGAGCTTCTTCTCCATCAAATACTTCATTACATATTACACATTTCCATTTTTTAGTTCCTTCTTTTTTAGTATTTGCATCTATAGTTTTTTCAATAAATTTCTTTCCTAGTAATTGAGCTTCATATAAATCTACCTCACTAGGTTTAAAATTAACAACTAATGGATCTATAGTTTTCATTCTTAGTTGTTTTAACCTATCCATAACATTTGGTATTCCTTCACCACTCCATCCAAATGAACCAAAACATGACGCAACTTTATTTCCATGAACAATAGGATTTAAACTAACAAGAATATCCCAAATAGGCTTCAATGCATCACCATTTATTGTTGGAGTTCCAAATAAAACTCCTTGTGAGTAAGTTATAGAATTTATTATTTCATCTATATTATGATTTATAACATCATAAATTTTAACATTATAATCGCTATGCTCTTCAATTCCTTTTTTAATGTTTTCAGCTAATTCACCTGTATATCCATAAGCACTTACATAACATATAGTTATATCTTTATTTGTAACTATTATCTCATCTCTACTCCATTTTTCATATATATCAACTATTTTCCTAGGATTATCAACTAATACAGGTCCATGCCCTGGGCATATTATATCTAACTTTAAGTCTTTTATTTTTTCTATAGCTTTTAATATATATGGCTTAAAAGGCCCCATAATACAATCGTAATAATATCTTAGAGCTTCCATATAGTGTTCTTCATTATCTATTTTAGTATTAACCACGCCTTCACAGCTATAATGACTTCCAAATGAGTCACAAGTTACCAATACATTGTCCTCTTTAATGTACGTGTATATAGTGTCTGGCCAATGAAGAAGTGGAACTGAATAAAACTTTAAAGTTTTATTTTCTATTTTAATTTCATCATTATCATTTACAACTATATATTCAAATTCACTATTTACAATTTCTTTTAAATAATTAACAGCATTTTGAGATGCTATAATTTTAGCTTTCGGAGAAAGTTTCAATATTTTCTCTACGCTACCTGCATGATCTGGTTCTGTGTGACTAACTACAATATAATCTATATTTCTTAAATCTACATTTAAATCTTCAAGTCTAGCTAAGTAACTATCAAAATGTTTAACTTTTACAGTTTCAAATAAAATCGTTTTCTTTTCCGTTTTTAAAACATATGAATTATAAGTTGTTCCATATGGTGTATACATTATTATGTCAAATACCCTTAAATCAGGATCTAAAGATCCTACCCAGTATAAATCATTCTTTAATTTAAGCGATTTCAATTCCATGTATATTCCTCCAATATATGTTTGTTTATTATTTAACTCCTATTATTTTTATACCTTTTATTAATTAGTTTAAACATATAATTAGTATATTTTTACAATCTTATTTCCATACATAAAAAAAGAGCATCTTAAAAAGATACTCTTTTGTGTTCTTTATCTAAAATAAAAGCATATATATAAAGTGAGCAGACATACCTGCTAATAACCCACCTATAGTATGCGAAATTATTGCTTTACTAGTAAGTTCTCTTGCATCTAATGCATCCATCATACCTACATGAGTACTTAAATACCCACTCCAGCACATTCCCATAGCTGTAAATACTGCTATATCGTTAGGTGTTACAACCCCTTCACTTATAAATCTTGGAACTAAACTCATAGCAGCTCCAACAGCTCCTAATGAAGTTATTGGGAATGCCATCGCTTGAGGATCTGTAAATCCAAATAAAGGTCCTAATATAAACATTAACTTATCACCTAATGCTGGTAGTAGCGCTATACCTTCATAAGCAGCACCTGTATAAACTTCAGCTCCTGTTTTAGGATCTATTGTTGGTCCAAATGTTAATAGCATAACTAAAGTACATACAACTAATACTCCTGGGATTATAGCCATCCCTAACTCAACACCATTTTTACCGCCTTCTAACATAGAGTCAAGTACTCTTTGGAATAAACTTCCTTCTCTTATTTCTCTATACTCCATAGCTTCTACTTTTCCATCAGCTTTAACTTCGCTCTTTGGATCGTAGTTATAATATTTTTTAGTAAATGTAAGCATTATTCTAACACTTATTATACTTCCTATTATTGCACCTATATTTCCTACTAATGCAGCTGATACAAACTCAGACCCCTGAGTCATCATAAAAGTCGTAACTATAAGACCCATACCAAAAGATGTTCCTAAGTTACATAAAGCAGGAACTTGATACTGCTTAAAGTACTTGGTAAAACTCTTATCATTAGCAAATGCTATTATAGCTGGATTGTCTGATAGATAAGTTGTTACTGCTCCTGCTATACTTGCTCCTGGTAAGTTATATAGTGGTTTCATAAATATTGCAAAAACTTTATTTAAAAGTGATATTACTCCAAACTCTGAAAGTAGTGCACTCAATGCACCTGCAAGCACAGCTAGTGCCATTATTAAAAATACAGTGTTTAGTAACAAATCGTGAGCTGTGTTCATAATAGTTTTGAACATCAACCCTGCACCCATTTTACTTCCTACAAATCCAAACCCTGCTAATAAAATCCCTATAAAAACAAAAGTTTCTAAACTTACTGCTTTTACCTTCTTTTTTCCACCAGAAACCTCCGTGGCGACAACGCTTTCCTCTAAATTTGTAATCTCCATTGTATTCCCTCCTTAGTATTTTGTGGATATCATTAAAACAAATATTAAAATTTAATTTTATTTTCGTTTTAATTTTAACAATTAAGACAAAT
>NZ_LBBT01000066.1 GCF_001006285.1 Paraclostridium benzoelyticum | reverse complement strand
ATATAATAATATATGTAATTAAATTGAATTTAATTTTATTGTTTGTGAAAACGTAATTTAATGCTAAGGAGTGTAGAAAATGGGCTTATTTGATATATTTAAAAAATCAAAAAATGAAGAACAAGTTAAAGGGATAGTATCACCTATAAATGGAGAACTATTAGATATAACTAAAGTACCAGACGAGGTTTTTTCAACTAAGATGATGGGTGATGGATTTGCAATGAAGTCAGAAGATGGAATAATAGTATCACCTGTAGATGGTAAGGTAGGAGTAGTATTTGAAACTAAACATGCTGTGATATTAGAATCTACAGAAGGTAAAGAAGTTCTTATACACTTAGGTATAGATACTGTTAACTTAAAAGGTGAAGGTTTCGAAGTGTTTGTAAATGTAGGAGATGAAGTTAAAGCTGGAGATAAATTAGTTAAGATGGATTTACCATTTATAGAGGCTAATGCCAAGTCATCAATAAGTCCAGTTATATTTACGAACTTAGATTCAAATGAATCTATTAAAGTTGTAGAAGGACCTGTTAAAATTGGAGAAGCTAATAGAGTTGAAATAGCAAAATAGTATTGAAAATAAAGAACCTATGAAAAGGTTCTTTTTTTAATGTGAAATATGTCACATTAAACCGACAATTATCATAATATATATTATCTAAATACTAAAAAATTTAGATAATATATATTATAGAGGTGTAATTTATGGACTTTTTAAGATCAAACTCTGATAATGGTAGCAGATATTACAAAAAAGGTAATTCAAATAGCAATTCAAATAGTAACTCATACAGTTCATATAGTAACTCATACAGTAACTCAAATAGCAACTCATATAGTAATTCATACAGCAACTCATATAGTAACTCATATAGTAACTCAAATAGTAATTCATATAGCAACTCATATAGTAAATCATATAGTTATTCAAGATAATTGAAATTTATAGCTGATATGGACCAACACTATAAAAAAAATGAAGTAGTTAATGGATATACGATAACAAATTTAATAGGACAAGGGCGATATGGGATTGTTTATTTGGGTGAAAATCAAGATTTTGAAAAATGCGTAATTAAACAACTTAAAAATGAAATGATTGAAAAAAGCAGGTCAAAACTTTTTTATGAAGAAGAAATACTAAAAAAAATAAATAACCCAGCATTTCCTAAGTTTATATGCAAATTTAAGGATGAAGATAGGGAAGGATATATACTAGAGTATATAAAAGGGCCTGTATTTGAAGATATTTTGGTAAGAGATAGTTGTATTTTTAATAGAGAAGATATTTACAAAGTAGGAGGACAACTTTTAGATATAATTGAAATACTTCATGAAAACAAAATAGTTCATCGAGATATTAGATTACCAAATGTTATATTAAAACAAGATGGAAACCTTGCATTAATTGATTTTGGATTAGCTAGATATATGGATTCAAAAAGATATAAAAAAGAGGTTGATTATTGGTTTTTAGGAGACTTTCTAATTCACTTGTATTACACAACCTATGAACCAGTAGATTATGTAGAGAGACCATGGTACGATGAACTGGATCTTACCAAAGATGAATCTATTTTTCTTAAAAAACTTATGTCAATTAAAGAACCATATAAAAGTATTGAAGAAATAAGGAGAGACTTAGAAAATTTAAAATTAAGAAACACTAATTAATTTAAGGTGGTTTATATGTCAATTAGTTCAATAGAGATAGTAAAAATACACAATAAAAGTTTTAGGGCTAACATTTATAATATTGAACCCTTTAGAATGATTGGATTAATAGATGTAGATATACAATATGATGGGGAAACAGAAAGAGTAACATTACCTTTTTATAGATCATCAGGAACAAATAATGGTAAAATGAAAGGTTTATGGTATCCTATAGTAGGCATAAAAACTCATACTGGCCCATTTACAGAATTTACAGATTTTATTAATTCGGCTTTAACAGCATCGACAAGAAGAGGAATTGGCAAAGAAGGTTGGCTAGCTAAGTCTCTATTTTTTCAAGATGACTATGTTCCAAAATCAAGAATAAGAGGATTCTCTAATGGAAAGCATTATGAAGCTTTACTTGAAACTGGGAAAATATTAAGATATTTATATGAAAAGGGTTCATATTATGAAATGTATTATTTAACTCCACAGGTTTTAAATAGTACTGTAGCTTCGAATGAAATTTACCCTGGAAATCAGCATAGCCAAAGAAGAAATTTTGATAGATTTATAGCTGATATTGTTAAGGGTGCATAATATAAATTTTGGGCTCCACTTTATTATAAGTGGAGTTTTTTTATTTAATATAAATTTTAGGTATTTTTTTTACATATGGACAATATATTTTAATATA
>NZ_LBBT01000065.1 GCF_001006285.1 Paraclostridium benzoelyticum | reverse complement strand
ATATATCTTTCTATATCTTTATCTTCATAGTCTACTACTGGCATATTTACATTAAACTTAAGTCCATCATAGTCGATATTATTTTTATCTGCTACTATCTTTACAGTTTTAAAACCTTGTATTATGGATGTTTTTATTTCATTTATACTAATATTTTCATTTAATTTTAAATTTATAAAAATAGCAGAAATTGATACAATTGTAATTATAATTAAGGGTATAATCTTTTTTATATTTACCATAGTATATATTCCTCCTGTTGTATAATATATAGTATGTGGTTTATAATTGAAAAATATTATATCCATATTTTGTAATAAATTTAATTTAACTTGAACTACTAAGCCTTCTTAGTAATTGTATACTTTCTAAGCATAAAAAAGCCTTAAAGTTAAACTTTAAGGCTTTTTTATTTATCTTCCTAATATTTTATTAATTTGTTGTTTGTATGCGTCAGCTTTAGCTCCGTATATAACTTGGATTCCTTTACCAACTTCCATAACCCCAACCGCACCAAGTTCTTTAAATCTAGATTTTTGAACTTTAGCAGTATCTTTTACTTCAACTCTTAATCTAGTTATACATGCATCTACGGAAACTATATTTTCAGATCCTCCTAATGCTTCTAAAACATATGGTGCATTTTCTTCTATTTCACTATTAGCTGATTTTCCATCTTTTTCTGCTTGATAATCAGCTTTTGTATATAATTTTGTTTCTTCTTCATTTTCATCTCTACCTGGAGTTTTTAGGTTTAGTTTAATTATTAAAGTCTTGAATAAGAAGTAATAAACTACTGCATATACAGCTCCTACCATTATAACTCTTAACCAGTTAGTTGGAACTCCTGCTCCAGCTGGAAGTATTCCGAATAATGAGAAGTCTATAAACCCTCCAGAGAATGTCATTCCTATAAATACATTTAATACATCCATTAATAAGAATGAAAGACCTGCAAGTATACAGTGAACTCCATATAAAACTGGTGCAACAAATAAGAATGTAAATTCTAATGGTTCAGTTATACCTGTTAAGAAAGATGTAACTGCTGCTGATAATAATAAACTTCCAACCACTTTTTTCTTACTTGGAGCAGCTGTATGATACATTGCTAATGCTGCTGCAGGTAATCCAAACATCATGAATGGGAATTTACCAGCCATAAATCTTGTTGTTCCTGCTACTATTCTTGACATAGTTTCTGGTGAAGCTCCTACTAAATCTTGCATGCTTCCTAATTGTGCAAAGTATGCATAGTTTGCACCTTGAACTGTTTGCCAAGCTCCATCTATTAACACATGACCATCAACAAAAGAACCAAACCAGAATGGTGTATAGAATACATGGTGTAATCCAAATGGTATTAATGATCTTTCTATAACTCCGTAGAAGAATGTTCCTACTGCACCTGCATTGTTAACTCCTAATGCTATAAATGCTATTCCATCTTGAACAAACGGCCAAACAAATGCAAGTATCCCACCTACAATTGCCATAACTATTGAAACTACTATAGGAACAAATCTTGACCCTGAGAAGAATCCTACAACTTGTGGTAATTGTATATTGTAATACTTATTGTGTAAAGTAGCTGTAACTATACCAGTTATAATACCTCCAAATACAGACATATTAAGTGTATATATACCTAATGTTGTAGTTACATATGTTGCATACTGAGCTGGAGTACTATCCGGAGTTATAACTCCTAATTGTGTAACTCCTAATCCAAGTAATACACCTATAACTTTATTCATTATTAAGAATCCAAATACTGAAGCAAGTGCTGATGTACCTTTATCTTCTTTTGCAAGTCCTACTGCTGTACCAACTGCAAATAATAGAGGTAAATTTCCAAATACTATATCTCCTACACCTTGCATTATCTGTAAAACTACGGTTACTGCAGGTATAGATACAAACGCTATTAGTGGTTGATATATAGCTGGGGCATTTTCTAATGCTGCTATATTAAGAAGTGCTCCACCAACTCCTAATAATATCCCTGCAACAGGTAATGCCGCTATTGGAAGCATTATAGCTTTACCTATTCTTTGTAAAAATTGAAGCATATTATAATTCCTCCTTAATTTTTTAGTATGACTAATCAAATTAAATTTAAATTAACATTTTATACATATTACTATGATAAATAAAAAAGAGCTAAAATATTCATATTTTTACGTATTATAAAATAATCGTATAAATACAAATATATTAGCTCTTGCCTGCTTTACCAGTAACACGCTCATTTATTAAGTATATGTTAATTATAGCATCTAATTTTAACCTTGTAAACAATTTCCCGACTTTTTTCTACATTATTTTTTTGTTTTTGTTATTAGTCTATCAATGTGTAGTGTAATGAATCCTATTTCATTTTCACTTAGCTTTATATCATAATTTTCATTTAAATAATTACATAGTGTTTCAGATATATTGTATGATGTCTTTAATTTTTCCTTTATATGATCTAATAACATATTTTCCTCTGAAATTCCTTTTACGGCTCTATTTATAGCTAATCTTAAATGTATTATCAGCCTATTATAATATATAGAGTCTTTGCATATATTTATACCTAATTCTTTTTCTAAAAAATCAATAGCTTCTTTAATCATTATAGCTTGTTTAGCACTATCAACAACTTTTGTTTTATTTAATATTCCATTTATATGCATAGTCACAAACGCAACTTCATCTTCTGTTAAACTTATCCCTAACGCTCTATTTATAAAATCAATTATATCTTTAGCTAAATCCCATTCGTATTCATATAGTGTTTTTAATTCTGCCCTAAATTGATTTTCTAAATATATGTTGTCAAAATATCTTTCTATAGCAAATACTAAGTGATCTAATAAAGCCATATGAGATTTATCATTCATGTCCATATTTATACTATCATCTAATATAGATAAACTTTCTGTAGCAACACCAATATACGTTGGATTTATAGAATTATATAATTCTTCTATATTTTTATATCTATCTTCATTTATAACAAATATTTTTTCAATTTTATTAGTATCTTTAAAAATTGAATTTACAGTTGCCTTAAATCCAATTCCACTTCCTACTAAAATGTACTCTTTATTTTGATTTTCTTCTACACATAAGATAACATTATTATTGAAGCTCTTTATAATTTTGTACATATATGCCCTCCTAACTATAGACTATGTGAGAGTTGAATTAAATATGGTTTTCCCATATATAAATATACAATATTTCATACTTTAAGTATACCTG
>NZ_LBBT01000064.1 GCF_001006285.1 Paraclostridium benzoelyticum | reverse complement strand
TAAATTTAATATGTAATATATTTATATGAGAGAAAAATATAGAATAGATAAAAAAAGAATAAGTTATTTGAAGTATAACTACATATTTTGTCCTAGATATAGAAGAAAGATTTTTGAGAATGATGAGGTGAAAAAAAGATTTTATGATGTAATAAAGTCTGAAGCAGAACTTTTAAATATAAAAATCTTATCTATATATTGTGGAGATGATTACTGTAAACTTCAAGTTAATGCTCTTTCTGATATAAGTCCACATGATATTATTGTCAAATTTAAGATAAGTTCTTCCAAAGTTTTGAGAAGTGAGTTTGATCACCTTAATCATTTAGAAAGCCTTTGGACTAGAGCTTCTTTTGTAACTACAGAAGATGAAATTTATGATGATGTTTTAAATGAGTACTTAGAACTTCAGAAAAAAAGAGGTTAAGATTAATGGCATGATATAATTTAAATTATATACATGCCATTCTTTAATATATCTAGAAATTTATATCCGAAAATTCTACTGCAGTTTTTGAGTTTCTTGAACTATAAGAATTTATCTCAAAATCATCATCTTCGCCAGCTTCAATAACTTGTATAGGTAACATTACTATAAACTCACTACCTTCTCCCAGTTTTGAATTTACAATAACATCACCTTTATGCATATTTGTAAATATCTTAACAAGTGATAGACCTATTCCACTTCCTTCGTTTTTTCTGACCATAATATCATCAACTTGCGTAAACCTATCAAATATTCTTTCCAAGTCTTTAGATTTCATTCCAATTCCAGTGTCTCTTACTGAAAATTCAAGAATATCTTTATATTCATCTACGTTTACATTTATATATACTTTTGTATTGTCTTTTGAAAATTTAATAGCATTTGATATTAGATTCAATACAATTCTTTCTATTTTATCTGGATCTACACTCATAATTAATTCTTCACAATTAGTGTCAAATATTATATCTATACTCTTACAATCAGCATATGGTATAACAGATGTTACTATACTTTCTAATAAAAATATTATATCTACATTTTTTAATTTTAAGTTCATAAATCCAGAATCAACTTTAGCTATATCAATAATATTATTAGTAAGTCTTAAAAGCCTATTACAATTTTGTTTTATTATATTTATTTTATTCAAATTACTTTCCGAGTAACTGTTATTAACTTTTTGTATATTAATATCTAATATTTGATTTGCAGACATTATAACAGCAACGGGAGTCCTTAACTCATGACTAATGTTAGATATAAAATTACTTTGTGATTTATGCATACTCTCTGCTGTTTCTTTTGCTTTTATTAACTCTTTCTGATAGTTTATTTTTTTTATAGTATATAATATTAATGAAGCTATAACAATCAACAAACTTATTGTTAATGATAAATACCCATATACCATGTCTTTATATTTATAAAGAGTATCAATTGGACTATTAACTACCTGAGACTCACTTGGTAGCTTTTTTATGTTTATATTATAAAATTTCAACTTATTATAATCAAATATATAATTATCTATCTTATTACCATCAATAATTTTTTCTTTTGGTTCTTCTCCGTTTAGTATTTCCTTAACTATCTTACCAGCTTCTTTTCCTTGTTCAATATGACTAACTACCTTCCCTCCAACAAATCCACATTCAATACCATAATTCATAGTTGAATATATAGGTACATTTGTACTTTCACTAATTAGCTTGTACGAACCTTTTATAGACTTTACATTTCCAAATTTGTCTCTATATGCATACATTACAAACAATACATCATTATCTCCTAAAGTTTTTAATTTCTTTTTAAGTTCTTCAAAGCTCATATCTTTTAAAGAAATCAAATTAAATTTTGTGTCTTTAAATTCTTTTTTTAATACATCTAGGTTATAATCTAAATTTAGAGAATTTGAATATGCATCAGTTACAATTGTTATGTCTTTATTTTTATGAAGTTTTCTTATTAAGTCTATATTTCCTTTTATAGATTGTGGTTCTGTTACACCATAAACTAATTTTGATTTTTTTGCTAATTCAATACTATTATTAGAGCTTACTCCTAAAAATATTATTGGAGTGTTTTTAAATAGTTCATCTCTATGTTCCATTCCAAACCCAAAAGCTTGGTCATCTCCTAAAATAACAGCATCATATCCTTTTTTACCTCTTAGCTTTTGTTTCAATAATTCATAAAATTTTTCTTTATTTTCTTCTCCTAAAAATGTTCTTGAATCCATATATTCAATTTGAAGATTTACATCTTCACTTATTCCAGATTGTATTCCTTCAATTTGGTCTGAAAACGTTTCAACATTAGGATTATAAGAACTTATAAATAGAACATGCTTTTCTTTTTCAGATGCATATGTTATATTAAAAAGCAAAAACCATGCTAATCCAACTAAAATACATAATATATTTATTTTGTTTTTTTGTATCATTCTCCCCCAACCCTTACTTGTTTAGTATCTTTTATATGAATTTGCCCTATCAAGTAATATTATATCAAGTTTTCTCTTATCTCGCTTATAATTTCCAAATTTAAACATAAAAAAACAATTTGAAAATTGGGCTAAATTTTAGCCCAATTAGTTATTATTTTTTATTATTATATTCTCTAATTAGTTCTCTTTCTCCTAATTCGACTAATTTTTTACTCATCATTCCACCTAAATTTCCACCCATAAATCCAGCTTCATACGATGTCTTATTCGCTCCATTAACATGTTCACTTTGTATTCCTAATTCTCCAGCCATTTCTAACTTCATTTGATTTAAAGCTTTTTTTGCATTACTTACTAACGGTTTATTTGTCATAAAAATTACCTCCTTAAACTGTAATTATCTATAATTTTTACAGTTTTTAAAAGTATTATTATGCATTTTATGTTAATCAACTACACATTAAAATTTATTAATATCTCACATCTTTATATCTTCTAAGTTTTGAATCTCAGGATTATAGTTTAAAACTTTCTTGGTACTACTGCTAAGAAATAAAGGTATACATCCTATTATACAAATTAAAAAGCACCCTAACATAATACTTCTTGGATAAAAAATATCTCCAAGAAATCCACCTATTAATGTTCCTATTGGTTGTATAGCTATAGAACAAGTCATCACTATGCTCATCACTTTACCTCTCATATCTTGTGGAACCGTAACCATCATTGATGCCATCATAACGGTATTTGATATTGTATTAAAAAATAACCCAAAAGAAAAGCATACGCACATTACATAAAATTTATTTATAAGTACTCCTAAAAAGAAAAATATAATTGTTAAAAATAATGATATAAGCATTGTTTTAGCTCTATTTTCAGCTTTTATATTTATATTTGTAAGTAATATACTTGCTACAATCATCCCTATACTTTGGAAAGCAGATATAACTCCATATCTTGCCACTCCCAAAGATTCTTCCATCATAAACCATGGTCTTAAAAGTATCGAAAAAATAGCAAAGAAAAAATTTAACGCAAAACATACAGCAAGCAATACAACTAAACCCCTGAATCCAAATGTAAAGTTTAGTCCTTCTTTAAAATCTTCTCTAAATGTCAATTTTGATTCTTTTTGCTCTACTTTAGGTATACTTATAAACATTTCAGTTACAGTTGATATAATATAACTTATTCCATTAAATATAAACATTACTGAAGCTCCCAGAATTGAATATATAAACCCACCTGAAAGGCTACCTACTAGACTTGTTGTTGACACTGCCATTTGCTGTGCTGAGTTTGCTTTTACTATGTTATCATTAGAAACTAAATCTGGAATAACTGAACTTATTGCCGGATTGAAAAATGCAGAACATATACCACATATTACTCCAATTAAAATAACCATCCAAACTTCTAATATGTTTTTATATGCTGCATAACCTACAAATAAAATCCCAATCCCTCTTATTAGATCTCCTAAAATTATCATCTTTTTTCTATCAAATCTATCTACTATAACTCCTGCAAAAGGCCCAATTATAATCCTAGGTAAACTTATAGCTGCCATTAGTATTCCCATTATAGATGACGATCCTGTTTTATCTAGAACCCAAAACCCTAAAGCGATAGAGTAAAATGCATCTCCAAGACAAGATACTAACTGACCTTGCCACAATAAAAAAAAGTTTTTATTCCATAAATTTTTAGGTTTTTCAAAGTTTTTTATACTCTCCACAATTAACCCGCCTTTTAATTTTTTATTTAATATAAGTATATACATGAGAATAATATTTGTCACTAATTTGATTAAAATATTTAATTTCATTTCCA
>NZ_LBBT01000063.1 GCF_001006285.1 Paraclostridium benzoelyticum | reverse complement strand
ATGATAAAGCTGTAATAATGCTTAATCCTATTAAAATAAATATAATAAAATTACTTTTATGTCCACTTCCTCCGTTATTAAAATATATATCTTTAAGATTATCTATTGGACTATATCTTTGTTGAGAATATAACTTTAATTTGCTATCTATATCCTTTATAAGTTGTTTGTTTTTTTTATTTCCAGCTATATAAACAGGACCTGTTGAGTATTCAAAAATCTCATTCATATCGCTTAACTTCGTATTATTTATATGAGAAATAGTAGCATCGATTTCATTTTTCACTAGTAAATCATCAAGTTCTTTATAAGATTGAGCTTCAACAGGAATTACTTTTATGTCTCTATTCTCTAATAAGTCCATTATCCATTTTGAGTTAGTCTCTCCAGGTATATATCCGAATCTTAGATTCTTCAATTCATTTAAATCTCCATAATCTATGGATTTATTAGTATATACACCATAAGTTTCTAGGGTTATATAGCTATCTGTAAATTCAAATTCATTAATTCTATCTTCTGTTCTATTAATTCCAATAAGTAAATCTAAATCTCCATTTTTTAACATACTCATCGCTTGTAAAATATTAGTATATTTATACTCATATTCAATTCCCAAATCGTTGCATATAGTGTCTAATATATCGTTATAATATCCAGTTGGATTTCCTTTGTCTATATAAAAATAAGGGTTATAATCATAAAATCCAACTTTTATAACTTTATTTTTATATGGTTTCTCCTGTGAATATATATTATTATCAATTATGGGTATTAATACTATGAGAATAACTAAAATGTTACTTATTTTTTTAAGCATAATTCTCTCCGTTTCAATCGTTTTGTATTTAATAATAATATTATCTTTAATCTTTCATAACCATATATTCCCATTTTATTCATACCATAGCTTAATAAAATTCATACTCTCTTTTGATGGGTAAAACATTTTATCTTTACCTTTTTCCCCTACAGCAAAAATAGAAAACCCTTTAATATATTTTTCATTCTCAAAGACTATTTTATATGCGTTAAAACATCTAGCTTGCTCATCTCCATTTACCAAGTCAGATACATTATTGTTCCAAGGGTGTGTTGCGGCATATTCAAGTCTTGGAAATCCTAATTCTCCAAAAAATATTTTTTTATTGTACTTGTTTGCAAAGTTCTCAATTTCTTGTTTTATATTTTGATTTCTATTATTTACTGTAGAGCTATTGATACATTTAACTAATTCTTCTACTGTATTTATAGGCTTATCACTCAGTTCAAAATAAGCTGCAATAGATATAAAGTCTACTTTCGAAAACAATTTGTTATTTAGCTTTTTATTATATAATTCTTTACTTTTGAGATCCCATTCAGCAGTGTACCACCATGAAGTTTTATATGTTACAAGTCCTTTGAATCTCTTTTTCGTAAAATCTATTATATCGCACCAATTTTGTTCATAAGGTTCAAGCTTGCTAAAATTCGATGCTGTATTTACAATATCTACGTTGTATGGAATTGCTACTTCATCAATTAGCTCACTTAATATAATTTTCCAATCTTTAAAAAATTGTTCTTTGTTTTTAGGATTATATTCAGTTTCATATTTACTTCCATTGTCAATCCAGGGAAACGCTTCTAATATTACTGTTTTATTATTTTCTTTCAAAATTTTAATAATCTGTATGGCCTTATTTTTACTATATTCATCTATAATCATTTTGTTAGATTCTAAAGAAGGTATTTTTATAACTATAGGTACATTTACAGTATTTGCACTTAACATTTTTATATCTTGTAATGCCTGATTAATTTCATAATCTGTAGATAAATTTACTGAATTTAATTTATCCGGTAATTCTCCTTTATCCATTTTGTATACAGCCATAAAACTACATAAAGCTAATATAATTGTTAAAATTATTATCTTTTTCAATTGTATCAACTACTTTCTATATTTTAATATTAATAATATAGCTGATATTATTACAGTTAAAAATAAAAATCCTGCAATAAGTATGAATGTTAAACTTGCTTTTTCTAATTTAAATTTAGAAGAATTATCTTCTAATTCTTCATCACTTCTATTGTTTTCTTTAAAATTTATATCCTGAATACCTCCATCTCTATTTACTACAGCTGCATCTCCTTTTAAATCTCTAGTTAAATTATTATCAGATAAATACCTTACTGATGAACTCAAGCTGTTTTTATCTAAAGAAGATACTATAATAGCTGAATTTGATTTACTATAAGGTGAATTTATAAGTTGTATTGTTGATAATTGTTTTGAATATTTATCATCTAAAAATTTAATCTTATCATTATTTTCAAATCCACTAAAATTCTTATCAAACTTAATGTATAAGTCTTTATTTATATCTTTTAAAATACTATTATCATCTGGAGTTCCTATAACTATAAGATTTCCTTTTTTATTCGTGTTTAAAAATTCACTATCAGTTAACACATTTAAATTTCCTGTATTATAAACTGCATCTCTTCCCATATTTCCAATTATATTAGCTATATTACTTAAATCTGAAGAGTTTAAATTCTTCGAAACCACTACATTTATATCATTTGCTTGTTGATTATCAATAAAAGGATACGGATAACTTTTGAAATTTAAACTATCATTGTCTTTAAAATCAAACTTTATAAATGAACTATCCAAAATATAAGCCCATGGGCTATCTGTATCTCTTGTAACGCACATTAAATCTTTTAATTCTAAATTAAATACAACTTTTATTTTATAATAATTTTTACCTAAAACATCCGTTGGCAGATTTACTTCTAAAATATCATTATCTGCTTTTTCTAAAGATAACTTTTTACTTGAAATAGGCTTATCATTAACATACACAGTAATTAATGATCTTTCAAAATCTAAATTTTTAGCATATCTAAATTTTAAATTCAGAATCGATCCAGCTGTACTTATTTTATTTTTAGGTATAGATACATCAAAATTAGTTTCTTGTGAAAAAGGTCCCTTAAGTAAAAAGTCATTATACCCTAAGTCATTTAAAGTCAATTTATTTTTAATCTCTTTTTTTATATCTGAAACATCTTTAGTTTCATCAATTATGAAGCTGCTACTATTTAATTCATTTAACAGCTCATTATTACATATTAATTTAGTTGCATTTTTAAGAGCTTTACCATTATCTGAAATTATTAAAATCATTCTTTTTTCTTTATTAAACGGAGAAATTACTTGCTTTATAACAGCTTTATTTTTAGCCTGATTTTTTTCGTCATCGCTTAGAAAATTCAAAAAATCTGTAGATGTGTCATTTGTTCCACCTATGTAGATAATATTTTTATTATATTCTTTTAAATTTGACTTTAGTTTTACATCTAATTTAAAATTGTCACCTTTTAGTTTTTGCCCCATATTTAAACTCAGGTTCATTACAGAACTTAATTCATTACTATTATATTTATCTGGTAATACAAAAGTAGTATCTATATATGCCTCATTACCTATATTAGCAAATACACTAGCATAGTCTTTTATTTCATTTGAGTTATCTTTTAATGCATACTTCAGTTCTATATCTGATTGCTTATGTACTACTAACCAATTTGCAGTATTAGAATCATCTCTACATATTTTATCTGATATAGTTTTATATGCTTTTATAGAAATACTATTATATCCTGATTTTACAAGTTCTTTAGGAATATTAACTTGCCATTTATCCTGATATTTTCTATTACCATCTAATCTTTTCGAACTTACAGGTTCTCCATTAATAAATACGGTAATCGTTGAATAGTTTACATCCAATAGCTCACTTTTTGTATATACTAAATTCAATTTCAAATCCTTAACATCCCAATTTTGAGATACATTAAAAAATCTTTCGGTGCTTCCAATAACACCATTTATAGTTACATCATCTTGAAATTTGTACGCTTTCACATCTTCATTATCTGCAAATACCAAACTAATATTAGAAAAAGTTAGTATTAATGATAATGCTATAGTTACTATTCTCATTAAGTACCTCCCTAGAATCTTTCTGTTTTATACCATTTAGCTTCTCTTTTTAAAAATACATCCTGAAAATGGCCAAACATACCTTTAATTGCTACTAATAACCACATTTGAGAATATGTAAAGTACATAATTGCAACTAAAAATATATTTCCTAATCCACTTTCTCCTTTTTCCATTGATAAAGTTATACTAACTTGCAAAATAAATAGGACATATGATAATATCCATACAATCCAAAAGTTAAATGGTATGTTAACTTTCACTAAATTAAATAAGCTTAAAACAAATATACAATCTGATATTATAACCGAAGTTAAAAATAAAAAATATACCGAGAAAAAATATACTATATCGAATAATACTCTATTTTGTTTTCCCTTAAATATATTTTTTATATACTTAACTAGAACATATATATTTCCTTTAACCCATCTAGTTCTCTGCTTTATCCACACTTTTATAGTCTCTGGCTCTTGTTCCCAAGTTACAGCTTGTGGAACATATGTTATTCTTTGTCCTAATTTATAGATTCTAAAGCTTATCTCTGTATCTTCAGCTATTGCTTTAGTATCCCATCCTCCTAACTTCTCAATAGTGGTTCTTCTTAATACAAAGTTAGTTCCTGGTATCGTGCAAAGTCCTAATAACTGTCTTCGTCCTGCTTGTGCTATCCATTGAAAACTTAATGTTTCTATATTTATAAATTTTGTTAAAATGTTTTTATATTTATTTCTAGTTCTAAATTTCCCAATAACAGCACCTAACTTATCATCTTTTACTATACTTTGAATCAAATATCTAAGTGCTGTTTTTTCTGGAGTGTTATCTGCATCATATATTGCAATAAACTCTCCTCTTGCTTCTTGGTATCCAATGTTTAGTGCATTTGATTTTCCTTTACCTCCAGTAATATTATCTGTATTTATAATAGTAAAATTATATTTTTTGTATTTATTCTTTATATTTTGAAGTATATCTTTAGAATCATCACTTGAGTTATCATTTATTACTATCAATTCCATCTTATCTCTAGGATAATCTAATAATAATAATGACTCTACAGTTTTTCCTATAACTTTTCCCTCATTATGAGCTGGAACTAATATAGATACAAATGGATATTCTTTTAATCTTTCATCTTTAAAATTAAGATTTTTAAGATAATATACATATCCACTTGCAGCTAAAAGAATATTTATAAAAAGTATTGCCCATATAGATATTAAAGAAAATAAAAATAAGTAATCTACTATAGTAAATCTATTCATAACTATCTCCTTCTAAATTTTCGTCTATTTATAAATCTAAAGAATATAAATATTATCGTAAATATAACCAATACAGTAGACACAAATATTACGATTATCTTATTTATATTAGACATAGAATTTTCAAAACTTATCTCAGATTTAGATTTTTCATTTGACTTATTCTTATCATACGTAACATCTATTTTCCCATCTTTCGACCTTATATTTATATCATCAATTTTTACATAATTATTTATATCTTTTAAATTTAAGAACTCTGAATCATTTTCTTTTAAATAAGATATAACTTGTTTCAAATAATCTAAATTCATATACGGATGGAAGAAAAATCCTCCAGTGTATCCTCTTACCATAGAAAGTTTATAAAAGTTATTCTTTATAATATCTATTGAAAATTTATTATCTCGTTCTATATACCCTAAATTCTCAGGAATTAAAATATTGAAGTTTTTACTTCCTTCTATGATATATGGAAAACTACTTGTAGCAAAGTTTTCATTATTGTTTTGATATTGCCCAACATAAGTTGAAAAATATTTTTTTAATTCTGTGTAGCCATTTTGATCCATAGCATAATGAGGCGCTTCAAAGGCAATAGGATAAATACCTTTTTCTACACATAATCTTAATCCACTTAAAACTCTATCTTTAACATATTCCTCTATATTTTCAGATATAGGCTCATCTTTTTCCATATCCCAAAACTCATATCCTTCTCCTGAAATCTCTCTTTTATCTAAAGAATGCATATATCCATGTAGAACAACACTACCACCTCTATCTTGCATATACTTTATAGTTTTTATAAACTCTGGATCATCTTTTATGGTATTTATTTTCCCAGTTTTGCTGTCTACATATGCTGGAATTAATGCTACCATAAAAGGTATACCTTCAGAGTATAAGTAGTCTGCAATCTCTTTTAAATTATCCTTATCTCTAAATAAATGTACATCCTCAATTCTTACAAATACTTTACCTTTTTCAAAATTTTTTATATTATAGAAATCATTTAAAGTATCTTCAAATATAAAAGATTGATCTATTTTATAATTACTAATAAAATATAAATTTTTATTATTGATAACATAAGGATACTCTTTATACGAATCTTTCATAGTTGCTAAAATCTTGCTATTTTGCCTTCTAGTATTAACAACATTAAAATAATCACTACTAGAAATAGTTAGTTTGTTTCCTTTATAATTTAATTCATTTATGCTATTTATCTTTTTTTCATAAATCAAATCATATTTATCACTATAACTTAAAAAGTCTTCTATTCCATTACCTATCCAATATATCCCATGTTCATAATTTGATAAATCCTCTAGCAAATCCCTATCATTTATTTCATTTTCTATATTTATTACAAATATTGAATCATATTGTTTTAAACTTCCTTTTTTATAATCATTTATATAAACACTATCTACACTTTTATTAAATCTATATAAAAGTTCATTTAAATGGTTTATTGTATTCTCTTTATATGAAAATGTTTTTTGATTTTCATATATTATTAGAGCATTTTCTTTTTTCTCTATATTTGCAAAACCTATACCAATATTGCTAAAAACTAATAAAATAATTAGAAATATAACAATATATCTTTTACACATCATACTGAAGTTCCTCTTCACATAAATTTTTAAATTCTATAGCACTATTTATGCTTTCTTTGTATTCTACTATAGCTATTTTAGTATCTATATCTATATATGACTTTCCTTGATTTAATTCAAGATTTAATTCACCTACATTTTTTTTAATTCTTTCTTTTACTGTATTTGCACCATTAAAATCTGTATAGGGCATTATAATACCCATCATGTCGCTTTCTAAATAATATCTCTCATCTTCTGTCCTTGTGGAATCTATTATTATGTTGCTTACACTTTTAATTAAGTTATATGTTTTTTCCTCTCCAATTATTTTTCTAATTTCTTTATAATAAGGAAGCTTTATAATCATTAGTGCTAGCTTGTTTTTATGTCGATTTGATTTACTCATTTCTTTTTCTAAAGTAGAATAGAAATGTTTAATATTTCCAAGTCCTGTCACTTCATCAACTGTAACAAGATTTTTGTATTTATTTTTTAAAATTTCGTTATTTTTTTGAAGTGATAAAATAACACTAGATAGCCTTCCACTAGTCATACATATTATAGGTATACCTGCCATCCAAATATAAGATATATAGTTTATATCTATATTTAATACTGTGTTTCTGTAAAATATTAAAGTTGCATACATAAAAATTGCTACTGATGTCAATATAAGTCCAACTATAATACCTCCTATATATGTTGTTATTGAAATTAAAAATGTAATCCCTAGCATAATAAAGTTCAATAAAAAATTGACATCTTCTTTTGATATAAATAATATAATTACAACAATAAATAATTCTAATAATAGTGCTATCATATACGAGTCTATTTTTTTTGATAACTTATCCATTTTCCCCTCCTATTTATATTTTTTACTTATTTAATCATGTGTATATTATACTCTTTTTTTTACTTTTTTCGTGTTTTTTTGATATTTTTTAACATTTTTTAGATTTTAAATTTCAAAATAAAAATAGAATACAATTATTGTATTCTATTTCATAATTCATTATTCAATTGGTAGTATTATAATAAATTTGCTACCTTTTCCAAATTCACTTTCAATATAAATTTCTCCTCCATGTAGGTTTACTATTTCTTTAGTTATCGTAAGTCCTAGTCCACTTGAGTTTTGGATTTCTTCATTTGCGTCTACTACCTGTCTAAATCTATCAAAGATAATCTTTTTATGTTCTTCGTCTATTCCAATCCCATCGTCCTTTACATATATCTCTACTTCATTTATATGATCTTTTATACCTAACTCTATAGTTCCACCTTCTGGTGTATATTTTACAGCATTACTTATTAAGTTTTCTATACATCTTTTTATTTCTATTTTATCAAAACTAACTATTTTTTCTTCTACCTCTGGATCTATTATCAGTTCTATACCTTTACATTCTACATGATTTTTTAGTCTTAAAGCTTCATTTTCTATGACCTCAACTATATCTTGTTTTGTTTTGTTTATTTTATATTTCCCATATTCTATTTTTTCTATATCCATTAGATTTGTAATTAATTCTAACAACCTCTCTGCATTTTTATTAATTACGCTCATATGGTACTTTAGATTATCTTTACTTAAGCCTTTTTTATCAATCATAATACTTATTAGTTGCTCAGTTGATGATATAACGTTTAATGGAGTTCTCAATTCGTGAGATAAGTTTACAAAATAGCTATTTTTTTTCTTTTCTAAACTTAAAACTTTATTAAATAAGTTTTCATTTTTTTTAATTTCCTTTGTAAGTTCTTTTGTTCTTTTATTTACCATAGAGTCTAATAGCTTTACTTTGCTATCATAATATAAAATAGCCAATATGCATATAGCACAATAAATAACCATCGCTGTTTTGCTTTTCCAAATAGGTGGTTTTATAGCAAATTTAATAGTTTTCTCACTAGATTCAGCTACATTATTATTTATTGCCTTAAGTTTTAGAGTATACTGACCTGGATTTAAATTTACCAAGTTTAATTTGTTCCCTTTAACATCTTTAAAATCTTGGTCTACTCCCTCTATCTTATAATAATACTTAATATCCCTTATATTCTTATAATATGGTAAAAACATTTCTATACTTATATTATTTTCATTAAATTTAAATTTAACATCATCAATGCTGTTATATCTTTTTTCATTTACATATATATCTCCTATAGATAAATCTATAAAATATTTCTTCTTCTTTAACTCTTCACATCTAAATGAGTTTAAACCATTTGTTCCACCAAAGAAAATTTCACCATCTTCACTTATATGGAATGACTTTCCATTAAATTCTCTTCCCTGCAAACCATCTACTATATCAAAATTTGTAAACTCATTTTTTTTATAATCAAACTTTGACAATCCATAGTTAGTACTTACCCATATATGGTCTAATTTATCTATCACTATTCCGTATATAGTATTATTTGGCAATCCATCTTCCATCGTGTAAACTTCAAATTTTTCTGTTTTTGGATTAAATTTATTAAGTCCATAATTCGTTCCTATCCACAAATTACCTTGTTTATCCTCATTTATAACTCGTACAGAATTATTACTTATAGAGTTTGAGTCGTTCTCTCTCATCCTGTATAGTGTTGTTTTTTGAGTTTTAGGGTCAAATTTTAAAAGTCCACCATCTAAAAAATATCCTATCCAATATATTCCATTGCTATCTTTATAAATACATCCATTTAATTTGTCTTCTATATTATATTTAGATGACAAGCTAGACATATCTATTATTTCACCTGTATCTAGATTTAATATTGCAATCCCTTCGGTTGTTCCTAGCCATACCTTATTGTCATCATCTATAAGAACACTTCTTACATTACTATTTTTCAAGCCATTATCTTTATTGTATACCTTTAACGTTTTTTCTTTTTTATTTATTACATTCAATCCATCATCTGTTGATATTAATATTAGGTCACCTTTTCCCTTTATGTCATATACTTTATTGCTGCTTAATCCATCTTTTCTTTTTATATAATAAGTTTTTTCATTTTCTCTATTTAAAACCGTTACTCCTTCCGAATTCGTTCCAACCCATAATGCTCCATCTTTGTCCTTATAAATCCCGCTTACCATATTATCTGAAATCGACGTATTATCTTCTGGGTTTAAATCATGTTTGTAATAATTTATATTAGTTCTTGAGTCAAATATACTTATTCCAGAATAAGTTCCAAGCCATAAAAGTCCACTTTTATCCTCCATAATACAAAATATCAAGTTATCGGTTAACCCATTTACATCGTATTTACCTTTTTGATAAACTCTAAACTTATCTTTTAATTTATCGTATTTGACTACTCCTGAGTCTGTTGCTATCCAAAGGTCTTTATTTTTATCCTGTAGTATATCTCTTATAGATGAGTTTTTGTCAATTCCATCTGGAGGGTCATACTCTTTTATCTTATTCGTTTTTGTGTTTACTTTATATAGATTTTCATTTCTAGTCCCAACCCATAAATTTTCATCCCCATCAAAATACACTTTGTATATAGTTATCTCTTTTCCATAGGTATCCTTCGTTAGAAACCTTTCAACCCGTTCACTTTTTTTATTTAATTTATATAATCCATTTTTAGTCCCTATCCAATAGTTTCCACTATTATCTTCAGTTATATCATATATATGTTTACTTTTTAATTGGTTCAAATTTTTAATTGCCGGCCTAAATCGATCACTGACTTCATCATATATATCTACTCCATTTGCCGTTGCAATTAAAACATCTCCATCTTTATTTATTAAAATATCATAAACACTACTATCTGATAAATTTCCATTGTTCTTACTATTATAGTAATTTTTTATAGAGTCTGTTTCTGTATTTATTTTGCTTACACCGCCTATAGTCGCAACCCATAAATTACCTTTCTTATCTTCTTTTATATCAATTATATAACTATTTGCTATTCCTTTTTTAGGGTCTTTTTTTTGCCCATACACTTTAAATTCATATCCATTGTAAACATTTAGTCCATCATTTGCTCCTATCCATATTCTCCCTTTACTATCTTGTTCTATCGCTTGTACCGTTCCCTGAGATAACCCTTGGTTTATAGTTATATTTTTAAAATTTATACTTTCTTGTGCATTGGAAATATCAACTCTGAGTATCATTACAAAAACTATAGATATAAATAGTTTTAAGTATTTTATTCTTTGCATAAATTTTTTCTCCTAAATATTTACTTATTACTCACTGTGTAGTTCTTCAGTATAGCTCAAAATTTTCCTATACTTTAATCTTGGGTAACTATCACTTATAAGCGCATAGTTTGAAAGCTTATTTCCTATCCATCTAGAGTGTAATTTACTATATATCCTAATTGAAGCTAAAAATATTCTACATTTCGGACATGTATATATATGATGTGTTCTTTTATTTTTATTATTAAATTTAGTATCTATGTTATATGCTCTAATTTTGTAAAGCATATGACTATTGCATCTTGGGCATATATATACAGACTTATAATAAAGAGAATTTTTCTTAAATTCAGATGTATACTCATCTTCTAGTTTTAATGATTTAATCTCTTTTATCTTGTCACTAGATTCAATCCAATCTATTTTCTTTAACAAACCTTTATTTCCAGGTTCAAAATCAGATTTATCTAAGTAGTCTTTATTTAAATTAAATTCTTTTAAGTAACTATATCCTGCATATTTTTTATTTAAATAGCTTTTGTCATTTTCTACTATATAATTTTTTTCATTACATTTAGAATTTTTCCGTCTAAATAAATCAAATTTTATTTTCATGGAATCACTCCTTTAATACTTTTTGCTATTACTACGAGTATACACTTTTTAACTGTAATTTTTTGTCGAAATTAGTGTTTTTTTAAAATTTTGTACAGAATCTTTTAAAAATAATATT
>NZ_LBBT01000062.1 GCF_001006285.1 Paraclostridium benzoelyticum | reverse complement strand
TATAATATAGTGTATGCTAAAAGATAAAGAGTGTAGACTAAATAAGATATCAATATATACAAGTACATATATGTTATAAGAAATAGTATTTAAATTTTAAGTTGTATATATAATTATTGATATTAAATAAGATTATAATTAAGTTTAAATAATATTAATGATAGTTAAAGGAGAATGAAATTATGGCAATGGGAGCACCAACACCACACAATAGCGGTAAATTAGGAGATATAGCAGAAACAGTATTATTACCAGGAGATCCTTTAAGAGCTAAATTTATAGCAGAAACTTTCTTAGAAGACGTTGTTCAATACAACACTGTAAGAGGTATGAATGGTTACACTGGATACTATAATGGCAAAAAAATATCAGTACAAGGTACAGGTATGGGATGTCCATCAATAGGAATATATACATATGAATTAATACATTTTTATGGAGTTAAAAATCTTATAAGAATAGGTTCTGCAGGAGCTTTACGTGAAGATTTAAAAATGCATGATATAGTAATAGGTATGGGTTCTTGTACAGATTCTAATTATGCATCTCAATACAACTTACCAGGGACATTTGCACCAGTAGCAAGCTATGAGTTACTTAGCAAAGCTGTAGATGTTGCAAAAAGTCAAGGCGTTGAGCCTAAAGTTGGAAACATACTATGCAGTGATGTATTCTATGGAGATGAAGGATTAGATTCTTTAGCAAAATGGACTAAAATGGGAGTGTTAGCTGTAGAAATGGAATCAGCTGCACTTTATATGAACGCTGCAAGAGCTGGAGTTAATGCTCTTTGTATATTAACAATTTCTGATTGTCCTTTCAAAGGAGAAGCAACTACTGCTATGGAAAGACAAACTGCATTTACAAGAATGATGAATATAGCTTTAGAATTAGCTTAATATAATATAGAATAAAAAGCTGGTTTTTACGGTATACACTGTAAAAATCAGCTTTTTTATTATAGATAAAAACTATATTTGAAAACGATTTTATATATAATTTCTATATATATTTACTACATAAATTAAACTTGATACTATATAGAAGATAACATTACAGAATATTACGAAATTCATACCATGAAAGGAAATAAACAAGTGAAAAGGTCTATTAAATTATTAGCTTTGATGTGCACTTTGGTAGTAAGTATGACTATGATGGTAGCATGTAAAAATGAAGATGTTAAAAATAATAAAACTTCTTCTATCGAAACTAAACCAATATCAACAAGTGAATTGAAATCTAAATTAAATGAAAAAAATTGGGTTATTGTGGACACAAGAGTGAATGACTCATATAATGGGTGGATATTAAATGGAGAAAAAAGAGGTGGACATATACCAGAAGCCACTGACTTTGCTTATAACTGGATAGAAGTAGAATCTAAAGATAAAGAAAAAACTTTAGATGAAGCTCTAAAGAATAAAGGGATAGATAAAGATAAAAATATTGTTTTATATGATGCAAATGGAGAAGATGCTAAAAAAGTGTATAAGTATTTAAGTGATAAAGGCTATAAAAATTTATATACATACGACATAAATGAGTGGGCTAATGATGAAACTCTACCTTTAGAAAAATATAAAAACTATGAAATGATAGTACCGGCGAAAGCTATAAAGAATATTTTAGATGGCAAAAAAACGGAGACTTTTGAAAATACAAATAATATAAAGATTGTTGAAGTTAGTTGGGGAGATGGAAAAGATAGCTATGATAAAGGGCATATACCAACTAGTGTTCATATAAACACAGATACTATAGAACCCCCACCAGATTGGATGCTTGCTACAGATAAAGAGTTGACTAAGTTTGCTAATGACTATGGATTTACAAAAAATGATACAATAATAGTAACAGGAAAAGAACCAATGGCAGCTTATCGTGTTGCCGTAGTGCTTAGGTATATGGGAGTTAAAGATGTTAGAGTTTTAAATGGAGGAGATGATGCTTGGGTAAGAGCTGGATATGAACTAGAAAAAACTAAAAATGATAAAAAATCAGGAAAAGACTTTGGAGCTACTATACCAGCTAATCCTGATTTAATAGATAATATCCAAGAAGTAAAAGAAAAAATGAAGTCTGATAAATTTACATTAGTAGATAATCGTATGTGGGATGAATACATAGGTAAGATATCAGGATATAGTTATTGGGATAAAAAGGGTCGTATCCCAGGTGCTGTTTATGGACATGCGGGAACAGAAGGTTCTACATCTCTAAACTATTATAGAAATATTGATAAAACTATGAGAAATGAAGATGAAATTAAAGCTTTATGGAAAGAAGATGGAATAGATACCAACAATCAATTAGACTTTATGTGTGGTAGTGGTTGGAGAGCAGCTGAAGTTTTAACATATGCTAATGTCATGGGATATGATAAAACTGCTCTATATAGTGATGGTTGGATAGGTTGGAGTAAGGATTCCAAAAATCCTGTAGAAAGTGGAGAACCTCAAAAGTAAATGAAAAAATAATTATTTTGTTAAATTATATATAGAATTTTATTAAAAAATAAAGTTTAAATAAAAGAAGATAATAGTATTTACGAAAAGTAAGTACTATTATCTTTTTGCTTATAAATATATATAAGATTGTA
>NZ_LBBT01000061.1 GCF_001006285.1 Paraclostridium benzoelyticum | reverse complement strand
AAGTGCAGCAATGTATGTAGCTTACCGATACTAATAGATCGAGGACTTGACCAAGATTATTTAATCTTACAAATGTTATTCAGTTTTTAGAGTACTAACTCTAAATAAAGATTATGCGGTTATTACAGCAAAGAGGATACACCTGTTCCCATTCCGAACACAGAAGTTAAGCTCTTTAGCGCCGATGGTACTTGGTGGGAAGCTGCCTGGGAGAGTAGGACGTAGCCGCGTAATCTTTTTTATTTTACGTGGATTTAAGTGGTGGTTGATATTTAGTTTGCGCTTGGGTCATAAAGCTGAGAAGATGCTTTAAATGACCACTTCGCTGCAAACTAAATATCAACCACTTTTTGTTGTGTAAAATATAAAAAGATTACTTTTGTACTGCATGAGATTTAATTTAAATGTACAAAGTGTAATAATTTAAATATAGCTTGAATATTCTTTATTAAAAGATACTAAAAAGGGGTAGGTAAAAATGAAGTTTAGTATAGAAGTTAATAGAGGGAGTATTCTAGATTTAATAAATTTAGCTGAAGAAAATAATTTAAAGATTAATTCAATTTCGCAAGGACCTATAAACGAAGAGATGATGAATATAAAAATTGATTTAGCTGATAGTAGTAAAATACAGGATCTTGATAATTTTGTAAAAAAAATAGTAGATAGTAATTCGATGAACTCATGTGAAAGAATTTAAAGCTATGAATTTTCATAGCTTTTTTTTATTTTCTATAAATATGTATTAGAAGAATTGCATTTAATTAAAAAAATATTGTAAAATAATTAGAGATATAATAAATAAAAAGAAAAAATTATTAAAATAGACTTATAATAAATACATCAAGTTAGGAGAGTGAGCTTATGATTAGTGGAACTACAACGCAAGTATCTCAAAAAACCATAGAAACTTTTTTTCATGCAGTTAAAAATAGTGGTCCTAAATTAATTTATGCGATTATATTTCTTATTGTAGGATTATATGGTTGTAAATGGTTAAAGAGATATAGCAAAAAGATTATACTTAAATACAATATTGAAAGAGGAGTAGCTAATTTTGCATCATATGCTATTTATGGATCTAGTGTTCTTATGGTTATTATGACCTGTCTAGATATAATTAACTTCCCTGTACAATCCTTTATGACAGTTATGGTATCACTGATAGGAGTTATTGGTTTATCTTTAGGTTTAGCGTTTAAAGAAATACTGTCAAATTTAGGTGCAGGTATGATAATTTTATTTTTTCAACCGTTTAAAACTGGAGATTATATAGGTGGATCTGGGGTTGAAGGAACAGTTGATGATATACAAATTTTTAGCACAATACTAAAAACTCCTGATAATAAAGCTATTATAGTTCCTAATTTTAAGTTAACTAGTGACAATATAATTAACTATACACATCAAGAAAAAAGAAGAATAGATTTTTCATTTAGTGTAGCTTACGATACAAATATAAAAGTTGTAAAAGATGTACTAGCAAAAATTTTTAAGGAAGATAAAAGAATATTAAGAGATCCAGAACCTATAATTGGATTAAATACATTAGGTGAAAATGCTATGCAAATAGTAGCAAGGCCATGGGTAAAGACTGATGATTACTGGAGTGTATACTTTGATGTAATGGAGAAGGTAAAATCCAAATTTGATGAGAACAATATTGAAATACCTTTCCCTTCAAGAGTTATATATTATAAAAATTGTGATGAAGATATAAAAAAATAATAAAAATAATAAAACTTTTTTGAATATTAGTATTGAAAGTTGATAATATATATAATATAATGATTTACAAATAGAACAAAGAATATGGCGAAGACGGAAAATAGTAAAAAGCAAGTTTGTATTCAGAGAGTGAGTGGTTGGTGAGAACTCATTACAATGGTTTTTGAATCCATTCCTGAGCTACTAATCCGAAAATAATAGTAAGATTGGTCGTATACCTACGTTACAGGATTGAGAGGTTTATATTTTACAAATGTAAACAACTAGGGTGGCAACGCGGATAACAGACTTTCGTCCCTTTTTAAGGGGTACGAGGGTCTTTTTTTATACAAAAAATTGAAAAATTGAAATAAAATCACTATTACATCATTAGGGGTAACGTTATTTTATTTTAAAATATAAAAATATTCTATAGGAGGAAGACAAATGTTAGATATAAAAAGAATAAGAGAAAATTTAGATGAAATAAAAAAAGCAATGGAAATAAGAGGAGAAAAAGAATTCGACCTTGATATAGTTGTAGAATTAGATAATAAGAGAAGAGAATTACTTCAAGAAGTTGAAGTTATGAAAAATGAATTAAATGTAGAATCAAAGAAGATACCTCAATTAATAAAAGAAGGTGTAGATGTTACAGAAGCAAAAGCTAAGTTAAAGCAATTATCTGAGAAGATAAAAGGATTTGATGAGAAAGTTAAAGAAGTAGAAGAAAAAATGGAATATAACTTAATGAGAATTCCTAATGTTCCTCACCCAGATGTTCCACAAGGAACAACAGATGAAGATAATGTACAAATAAGAACTTGGGGAGATCCTACAAAGTTTGATTTTGAAAACAAAGCTCACTGGGATATAGGAACAGGATTAGGTATATTAGATTTTGAAACTGCAGGTAAAATAACAGGATCAAGATTTACTTTATATAGAGGTTTAGGAGCTAGACTTGAAAGATCATTAATAAACTTCTTCTTAAATACTCACACTGAGAAGCATGGATACACAGAAGTATTACCACCATTTATGGCAAACAGAACTAGTTTTATAGGAACAGGTCAACTTCCTAAATTCGAAGAAGATATGTTCAAATTAGAAGGTCTTGATTACTTCTTAATACCAACTGCAGAGGTTCCTGTAACAAATATACACAGAGATGAAATATTATCAGCAGATGAGTTACCAATAAAATATTGTGCATATACTCCATGTTTCAGATCTGAAGCAGGATCTGCAGGAAGAGATACAAGAGGATTAGTAAGACAACATCAATTCAATAAAGTTGAATTAGTTAAGTTTGTTAAGCCAGAAGAATCTTATGAAGAATTAGAAAAACTAACAAATGATGCTGAAACTATGTTACAAATATTAGGATTACCATATAGAGTTGTAAGAATATGTACAGGAGACTTAGGATTTACAGCTGCATTTAAATACGATTTAGAAGTATGGATGCCAAGCTACAACAGATATGTTGAAATTTCTTCTTGTTCAAACTTCGAAGATTTCCAAGCTAGAAGAGCTGGAATAAGATTCAAGAGAGATAAGAAAGCAAAAGCTGAATATGTTCATACTTTAAATGGATCAGGATTAGCAGTAGGAAGATGTTTAGCTGCTATATTAGAAAACTATCAACAAGCTGATGGATCTGTAGTAGTTCCTGAAGCATTAAGACCATATATGGGTGTTGATGTTATAAAGAAAGACGAATTATAAGATTTAAAAATCTTATTTATCTAAATAGGGAGCTTATATACTAAGCTTCCTATTTATTTTAATAATTCATAATCAAAACCTACTTTAGATTTAATAAAAAATGTATTAGAAATAACATTAAATTTGTAGAATTATATTAGAATATGGGTTAAAATTTAAGTTGAATTATAAATTTAATTATGGTAATATTAAAGATGTTATAGGTTTTAGGAGGAAGCATGGACAAATCGTTTTATATGAGTGAAGCAATTAAAGAAGCATATAAAGCTTATGGAAAAGGCGAGACACCCATAGGTGCAGTTATAGTGAGGAATGGTGAAATTATAGCTAGAGCGCATAATCTAACTGAAACATTAAATGATCCTACAGCCCATGCTGAAATATTAGCAATAAGAAAGGCTTCAGATTACTTAGGTGGATGGAGACTTATAAATTGCGACTTGTATGTTACTATGGAACCATGTATAATGTGTAGTGGAGCTATAGTTCAATCAAGGATAAAAAAACTTATAATAGGAACTAAGCATATAAAAAACTTAAATATAGAAAAGCAACATGAATTCAAAGTTGACTACTTTAATACTTGCAATATAGATGTAACATTTGATATATTAAAAGAAGAATGTTCAGATGTATTACAAAAATTTTTTAAAGAGTTAAGAAAGCGACAGTAAGGAGAGATGGTCGAGTTGGTCGAAGGCGCTCGCCTGGAAAGTGAGTATACGGGTAAAACCGTATCGTGGGTTCGAATCCCACTCTCTCCGCCAAAAAAATTATGGTTATAAGTTTGCTGTGCTAGACGGGAAGGTAGCGGTGTCCTGTAACCTGCAATCCGCTATAGCAGGGTTGAATTCCATCTAGAGGCTTATATATTGTAGGGCTGCCCTAAATAAGTGGTGTTGACACTTAGGTCCTGCGCAACGGAAGCTCATAAACTCCGCCAGATCCGGAAGGAAGCAACGGTAAGTGAATCCTTTCGTGTGCCGCGGGGGTGCCTAAGTCGAGCTAACTGTTTAGGTAACGCCTATGATAGTAAGTCAATAGATGGTGCACAGCTTTAATATAAAAACAAAATCCCTTATATGAGGGATTTTTTTAATATAAAAAAATATGTAATTGATTTATACTGAAATAGATAATATTTGTTTTAATTGGTATATAATAAAATATCGGGATTTTAGAATTAAGGAGAGATAAATTATGCATAAGGCGTTGTATAGAGCCTACAGGCCTCAAACATTTAAAGACGTTGTAGGACAAAAACATATAATTAGAACTTTAAAAAATCAGATCCAAAATAATAATGTAGGACATGCATATTTATTTTGTGGAACTAGAGGTACAGGAAAAACTTCAACTGCAAAGATTTTTGCAAGAGCTTTAAATTGCCAAAACTCTGTAGATGAAGAACCTTGTAATGAATGTGAAGTTTGTAAAGATATACTAAGTGATAACATCATGGATGTTATAGAAATAGATGCAGCATCAAACAATAGTGTTGATGACATAAGGGAAATTAGAGAAAATGTAAAATATACTCCAGCAAAATGTAAATATAAGGTTTATATAATAGATGAGGTGCATATGCTATCTCAAGGTGCATTTAATGCACTTTTAAAAACACTTGAAGAGCCACCTTCATATGTAATATTTATATTAGCGACAACAGAACCTCATAAAATACCTGCTACAATTTTATCTAGATGTCAAAGATTTGATTTTAAAAGAGTTACAGTTAAAGATATGTCTAATAGAATGAAGGAAATATGCGATGATGTAAATGTAGTTGTAGATGACAGAGCTTTAAATTTAATAGCAAGAAACTCTCAAGGTGCACTTAGAGATGCACTTAGTATATTAGATCAATGTATGTCCTTTAGTGAAAATGATATAGAGTACAAAGATGTTGTAGATTTATTGGGAACAGTAAATATAGAGCAGCTATTTGAAATGGCAGAATATGTTATAAAAGAGGATACAAAGAAATGTTTAGAGATATTGAATGAGTTTGTGGTATGGGGTAAAGATATAAAGAACTTGATAGATGATTTAATAGATCATTTTAGAAACTTAATGGTGTGTAAAGTATCTAGTGATTTAGATGAAATAATTTCTTTACCAGAAGAAATAGTTGAACAGTTAAAAGTGCAGGCAAGTACAATAGAGGTCAATGATATTATTAGGATACTTAATATACTATCAACAACTCAGGATGCGATTAAGGTATCTTCGAACCCTAGAGTATTAGCAGAGGTTAGTATAATGAAATTATCTCAACCAATGTTTGATGAAAGCAAAGAATCTCTTTTAAAAAGAATATCTAATTTAGAAGAGGTTATAAAGAGTGGGAAAATAAATATAAATAATAATGTTGAGATAGAAAGTAAAAAAGAAGATAAAGAAACTTGTGAAAAAAATGAAGTTAAAGCTGAGGAAGAAGTTTTTTATGAAGAAGTCAAAAGTGAAGATGTTGAGCTAATAGAGAAATCTTGGGAAAATATACTTACTCATATAAAGAAAGATAAAAATATGCCTGTATATGCTATTTTAAGAGAGGCAAAAGAGTTTAATGTAAGTGCAAATAACTTATATATAGTATTTGATGATAGCTTTGCATTTGCAAAAAATAAATTAAGTGATGAAAAAACTAGAAATTATATAGAGAGTGTAATAAGAGAAATACTGAATAGAAGTTTCAGTATAAAAATAATTTTAAAGTCAGAAACAAAAAATATAAAATTAGAAATAGAAAAAGAACAAAAGGATAAAGGCGAAGAAATATTAAAATCCGTTTTTCCTAAAGAAATAATAGACATTAAGCGAAGTATAAATGAAAATGAAATTAAATAATAAATACGAATATGATATAATAATAGCATATTAAATAAAAAGGATAATTAAGGAGGAATTTATATATGGCTAAAAAAGGATTCCCAGGAATGATGCCTGGAAATATGAACCAATTATTAAAACAAGCTCAAAAAATGCAAACTGATATGCAAAAGATGCAAGAAGACTTAGAAACAAAAGAAATCGAAACTTCTGTTGGAGGAGGAGCTGTTACAGTTAAAGTTAACGGTAAAAAAGAAGTTGTTGATATTCAAATAAAACCTGAAGTTGTAGATCCAGATGATATAGAGATGCTTCAAGATCTAGTATTAAGCGCTGTTAATGAAGCATTAAGAAGTGTTGATGATATGCAATCTTCACAAATGAATAAATTAACTGGAGGAATGAATATTCCTGGGTTATTCTAGTAGGTGATTAGATGCAAACTTATTCAGGGCCTATTTCAAGGCTAATAGAAGAATTTTCTAAGCTTCCTGGAGTTGGAAGAAAAACTGCACAGAGACTAGCTTTTCACGTTATTAATATGAATATGAATGATGTAGAAGCTTTATCTAATGCTATAGTAGAAGCTAAGAAGGAAATAAAATATTGTTCTATTTGTTATAATATAACAGATAAAGATCCATGTAGTATGTGTTCCAATAAAAATAGGGACAGTGGAATTATATGTGTAGTTGAAGATCCTAGAGATGTAGCAGCTATGGAAAAAACAAAAGAATTCCATGGCCAATACCATGTATTAAATGGAGTGATTTCTCCTATGGATGGTATAGGTCCAGATATGATAAGAGTTAAAGAGCTTATACAAAGATTAGGAAATCAAGAAGTAAGAGAAGTTATAATGGCAACAAATCCAACTATAGAAGGTGAAGCTACAGCTATGTATATAGCAAGACTTTTAAAACCTATGGGAATAAAGGTTACTAGAATTGCACATGGTTTACCAGTAGGTGGAGATTTAGAGTATGCTGATGAAGTTACAATAACTAAAGCATTAGAAGGAAGAAGAGAAATATAAAAATCGAGATTTTATTCTCGATTTTTTTTATTTTTATATTAAATTTAATGTCGTTTTTTATAAGAATTTAGTTTATAAAATTTATGATGAAAATATTGAAGTTTCAATGGCGGTATTGTATAATTTTATTAAAAATTTTAATAGGGGTGCAAAATGAAATCAGCTATGAATTTTGAAGAGTACAATGCTATGAAAGAAAAAAGAAATAAGAAACTAAAATCATCTAAAGATAAATTAAAATACACTGAAGATGATGATATGAGTGTTCTTATAAAAAAGAAAAGTAAAAAATCTTTCAAATCAAAAGAGAGCAGTTTCAAGAATAATTATAAAAATTATCAATATGATTATGAAGAAGATTTTTATGAACCTAGGTACTAGGTTTTTATGGGATAGATAAAAAAACTGTAGAGATTATATCTACAGTTTTTATTTATATTATGATAATTCGTCCTCTATAAGACTAGCTATGTTTTGAGAAGAATTAAATTTTCTGATTGACTTAATATTCTTTTTAAGAAGTTCAAGTCTAGAAGGATCATCTATTATTACTTTTAATAGCACTGATAAAGTATACTTCTTAGTTGTTCTAAGTGCGGAACCACAATTACACAAGAAATCTAAATTTTCCTCTTCTTGCCCAGGTATATAGTATGGAACTATCATAGGAACATCTTTCAATAAAGCCTCTGTCGTTGTAAGTCCTCCTGGTTTTGTAACAAGTATATCAATAGAAGCTAAAATATCATTCATTTTATCTGTAAATCCTAAAATATGTACTGTTTTATTAGTTATATGACTCTCTAGTTTTTTAGAGAGTTTTTCTTTAAGCGATTCATTTCTACCTGTAATAACTAAAATTTGGAAATCTCTATCTATATCAAGCATTTCTTCGAATGTTTCTTTCATATTACCAGCTCCGAAACTACCACCCATAAGAAGAACTGTTAACTTTTCTGGATCAAAACCTAATTCAGATAAAACTGTTTCTCTATTTCTATGTTGTAAAAATGATTTTTCAACTGGAATTCCAAGAGGTTTAACTTTATCACCATCAACACCTTCTGAAATAAGAAGCTCTTTAACATACTCATGCCCTACAACATAGTAATCTAACTCATGCTGTATCCATGTAGAATGAGTTGTATAATCAGTTAATACTGAAATAAGTGTAGGGAATGTTTCAGTATTAAAATGATTATTAAAGTTATCGTTAAAGCTAGTATGAAATACGGGATTACTATTAGTGCTACATTGTTTTTTTAAAGTACTAAGTGCTATCATAGGAAAAGGATGAGTTCCTATGATTAAATCTGGTTGCTCATCTAAAAGCAATCTTCTAAAACGTTTAGCCATGAAACTTGTTATCATGTTTCCTTTAAACTCGTTTTTAGAAACAAGTCCAGTTTCAGAAAATCTATAAACTTTTCCATATGCATTAGGGGTATATATAGCAGACTTCTCATATCCCCTAGATATAATTTTATCCATAGTAGTATTTACAAGTTTTAAACTATCTATGATTTTACATTCTATATTTTCTCCGTCAAGTGTCTTTTTTATTAGTTCTTCTTTAATAGCTCTAGCTGCTCTATTATGTCCACCGCCTGTAGATGCGGACATAATTAATACTTTCTTGCTCATATTAGAACCCTCCTAAAATTAGCTTTATAAATATTTTATATTTATATAAACTTACGAATAATATTAATTATTTGAAGCACAGTATTGACATATTACACTTAATATTTAATACTAATCTAATATATGTAAAACAAAAATACAAGAGTGGTATTTCAAAAACAAAAGTAGGAGAAGTTAAAAAAGTATGAATAAAGTAGAAATTTTTAGCAGTGATAAATGTAAACAATGTATTGAATTAAAAAAATATTTAAAAGAAAAAGACATAAAATATATTGAGTATAATATATCTGGTAGTGATGAAAATAGAAAAACACTTATTAAACTTGGATACATGTCTGTACCCGTTTTGATTATAGATGGGAATCATGTTTTAGGTTTTGATAGAACTAGAATAGATAGTTTACTAG
>NZ_LBBT01000060.1 GCF_001006285.1 Paraclostridium benzoelyticum | reverse complement strand
ATTTATGGATATAGACGTATGACTATGAATATTAATAGAAGTTTAAAAAAGATATATAATCATAAAAGGATTTATCGATTAATGAAATCATTAAAATTAAAATCCGTTATTCGTAGGAAGAAAAAAAGGTATATCAAAAGTATACCTCAAATAACAGCTGAGAATATATTAAATAGAAGTTTTAGTGAGGCTACGCCTAATAAGAAATGGTTAACTGATGTAACAGAGTTTAAGTTAATGAATGGAACTAAAGCATATTTAAGTGCAATATTAGACTTAGGTGATAATAGTATCGTTTCATATGTGTTAGGACGTTCAAATAATAATCAATTAGTATTTGATACATTTGATTTAGCTACTAAAAATAATCCTACGGCGAAGCCATTATTTCATAGTGATAGAGGATTTCAGTATACAAGTAAAATTTTCAAAGCAAAATTAGATAATATATCTGCAACTCAAAGTATGTCCAGGATTGGACGATGTATAGATAATGGACCAATGGAAGGGTTTTGGGGAACACTTAAATCAGAAATGTACTATTTAAGAAAATTTCAAACTTTTGATGAGTTAAAAATAGCAATCGATAATTACATAGATTTTTATAATAATGTAAGGTTACAGAAAAAACTAAAAGGTCTGTCTCCGATGGAATATCGAAGCCAGACCTTAGTTGCATAATTTTTATTATTTCCACTGTCTACTTGACAGGGGGCAGTTCAAACTATGCTACTTCTTCTAATTTTTCTTCATTCTCTTGTTCTTTAATATTTTTCTTTTTCTCTATTTTTTCTATTACTCTATCTATCAATAATCCATTTAAAACTATAACTAACATAGAATATATTCCTTTTTTAAGTCCAAAAGTGAATCCTCCCATTATAGCAACAAATAAATCCACTATTAAAAGTGATATTCCTATATTAAATGTAGTATATTTATTTAATATCTTAGCTAAAATGTCTGTACCTCCAGTAGATGCGTTCGTTGCAAAAACCATGGCTAGACCTATAGCTGTTACTAATGTCCCTACTATTACAGCCGCTAGTAAGTTTGTAGTTAAAGCTGTTGAGTTTAAAATTTTATCCATAAAATCTATTACTACAGACAACATAAAACTTGCATATATTGTTTTTAATCCAAAATCTCCACCTATTAAAATAAATGCTATTGAAAATAGTATTAAATTGCCTATAAATATTATAATCCCCATAGATAAACTAGGCAAATAATGATTTATTATAAGAGCTAAACCACTAAGTCCTCCTCCAGCTATATCATTAGGTGCAAAAAAGTACTGTATTCCAATAGCAACTAAAATTACTCCTATCGTTACAACAATATATTCTTGTAATCCTTTAATACAATCTGATTTTTTCATATTCAAGACCTTCCTTCGTTGTCAATGTTTTTTAAACGCAACTATTAGAATATCAAACTTTTAATGTTTTTGGTAGTAAAAGTCTTGGCATTTTTGTATATTTTTTTATATTTAATAAAAAAAATTCCATTTATAATACATGCTGTTTATTTTTGTTATTTTTTTAGAAAATTTGATTTTCGATTATCATTTACAACCTTTAATATTGAAACTTAAAATTATATTAGTACAAATTTATATTAGGGGGATAAATTATGAATTTAGATATAAGTTCAAAAAGTAAGGCACTATCTACTTTTCTTAATAAAAATCTTAACGATTTAAAATCTAAGGGTCTATATAACAAAATCGATTCTCTTCAAAGTTCTAATGGTCCTATCATTCAAATAAATGGAAACAATCTAATTAACCTTTCATCCAACAATTATCTTGGACTAGCTACAAATAAAAATTTGATAAATGCTACTATCAAGGCTACAGAAAAATATGGAGCTGGTGCTGGTGCAGTAAGAACAATAAATGGTACGTTAGAAATCCATGATATTTTAGAAAATACTATAGCTAAATTCAAGGGTACAGAATCAGCTATAGCTTTCCAATCAGGATTTAATTGCAATATGGGAGCTATTCAAGCTGTCATGGATAAAAATGATGCAATTTTATCAGATGAACTTAATCATGCATCAATAATAGATGGATGCAAACTTTCTGGTTCCAAAATAATAAGATTCAAACATTCAGATATGAATGATTTGAGAGAAAAAGCCAAGCAAGCTCAAGAAAGTGGATTATATAAAAAAATAATGGTTATAACTGATGGAGTTTTTTCTATGGATGGAGATATATCTAAGCTTCCTGAAATAGTTGAAATAGCTGAAGAGTTTGACTTAATTACTTATGTTGACGATGCTCACGGTTCTGGAGTTACAGGAAAAGGAGCTGGAACTTGCAAACACTTTGGTCTATCAGATAAAGTTGATTTCCAAATAGGTACACTATCTAAAGCTATAGGTGTTGTGGGTGGATATGTTGCAGGATCTAAAGATTTAATAGATTGGCTAAAAGTTAGAGGAAGACCATTCCTATTCTCAACATCGCTTACTCCTGGTGCTGCTGCTGCTTGTACCGAATCTATAAATATACTTATGAATGATGATACTTTAGTTCAAAAAGTTTGGGAAAACGGAAACTACCTTAAATCTGGATTAAAATCTTTAGGATTTAATATAGGAAATAGTCAAACACCTATAACTCCATGTATTATCGGAGATGAAGCCAAAACTCAATTATTTAGTAAAAGACTACTAGAAGAAGGTGTTTATGCTAAATCAATAGTATTCCCTACTGTTCCTAAAGGTACAGGAAGGGTTCGAAATATGCCAACAGCTGCTCATACAAAAGAAATGTTAGATGATGCTTTAAGTATTTATGAAAAGGTAGGAAAAGAATTAGGAGTTATTAAATAAATTTTTTAATTTTGTAGGGGGGTAATTATATGAAAAAAATTCTTATTACTGGAGCTCTTGGTCAAATAGGTTCTGAGTTAACATCAAAACTTCGAAAGGATTACGGGGTAAGCAATGTTTTAGCTACTGATGTCCGCTCAATAGAAGAAAGTACAGTTGTAAATAATGGTTTATTTGAAACTTTAGATGTTATGGATATTGAAGCTATGGGAAAACTAGCGAAGAAACACAATGCAGACACTATAATACATCTAGCATCTTTATTATCTGCAGTAGGAGAACAAAAACCTCAATTTGCATGGAAGTTAAATATGGGTGGTTTGGTAAATGCTTTAGAAGTTTCTAAAGAGACTAATGCTACACTATTCGCTCCTAGTTCTATAGCAGCATTTGGACCTAATTCTCCAAAAGATTTAACTCCTCAAGATACTATACAAAGACCAAATACTATGTATGGAGTAACTAAGGTTTCAGGAGAATTGTTATCTGATTATTACTTCCATAAATTTGGAGTAGACACAAGAAGTGTAAGATTCCCTGGGCTTATATCATACGTAACTCCTCCTGGTGGTGGAACAACTGATTACGCAGTTGATATATACTACGAAGCTTTAAAAAATATGAAATATGAATCATTTATAGCTGAGGGTACGAAAATGGATATGATGTATATGCCCGATGCTCTTCAAGCTGTCATTGATCTACTTGAAGCTGATAGTTCCAAATTGATTCATAGAAATGCATTCAATATAACAGCTATGAACTTCTCTCCTGAAGAGATAGCAGCTGAGATTAAAAAGAATATGCCTAAATTTGAATTTAGCTACAATGTTGATCCAGTTCGTCAATCTATAGCTGAATCTTGGCCTAATTCCATAGATCCGTCTTGTGCTGTTAATGAATGGGGATTCAAGTTTGAATATGATTTAAGAAAAATGACTATAGATATGCTAGAAAAATTAAGTGAGAAAGGTATCGGTAAAGAAAGGGTTCATAACGTTTAGAATATAATTAAATAAGCTGCCTCTAAGTTTTTATAATCAATACTACATATGTTTAGGCAGCTTATATTTTATTTATTTAATATTTTCTGTCCTATATCCAATCTCCTTATTAGCTAACTTGTACCCTTGTTCTATCATATCTTGCTTGCTTTGTCCTTTTCCTATTAAGCTATCTATGCTAATTTGATTTCTATCTTCAAAATACTTATTAAGCAAATCTTCCTCTATATCATCTTGAGTAGCTAAAGTTCCTTCATGTAATATATAATTAACATCTATACCTTCATTTTTTAAAAATCTACCTACCATAATGCTTCTATGACATCTTATAGGCTCTTGCATTGCCCCTAATAAAACTATTCTATATCCCATTTCTATTCCGTTTTTGATTCGTTTTACTCCTTTTAAAAATACATCCTCTTTTATAACCTCATCAAAATCTGCATATCCTTCATTATTATATGATTCTTTGCTACCTCTTTTAGCGCCAAACTCTTCACCCATATAAATATATGTATATCCATCCTTTTTTAAAATTTCTCTAAAATATTCTTTGTTGTACTGCACATTATATTTAGAATATGGTGTTTCTCTTATATCAACAATACAGTTAATATTATACTTTTTAATCATCTCAATAAATTTTACATAAGGATAGTTTGAATGCCCAATCGCAAAAATTTCCATAACTTCATCCTCCTTAGTCATAATCTAATAAAATACTATTTAAATATATTATCACTTAATACATCTGCACTCGCATAATTTTTTAGTAAATTACTTCTATGTTCCCAATAGATACTGATGCACACTTATTTTTTAAGATATCATCAATTTTTATACTTATCAAATTTAATACCCCTTTAATTAATCTATAATTCTATCTTCGGTTATTATAGCTGTTATCTCTTCTAAAGTTGCAAATTTATAAAACTCATCATAATTAAATTTCTCTTTTTCCATAACTAAATATATCTTCGTTGAACATTCTATTATTGTTTTCTTTGTATCTCCATCTTCTAAGTATATTGTACTTACATACCCAGTTTCTTTATTAATTCCACCTAATCCTATAAAAGCTTTATCATATGCAAATTTTCTAATATATCTATCTGCTGCCGCTCCTACTGTAGCTCCTATTTCTTTATTGAATTCTCCTCCAATACAAATAACTTTTATATTATTATTCATTCTTAGTTCTAGCACAATTTCTATCATGTTTGTTACAACAGTAATTGTTTTATTAGTATTGTTTAACTCTTTTGCAATTTCTAAGTTAATTGTTGAAACATCCAAAAAAACTATATCTTTATTTTCTATTAAATCAATTGCCTTTAATGCAATTAATTTTTTCTCTTGAGTATTTATATTTTTTCTTTCATCAATATTCTTGATGTCTATGTGATTTTTTTGAGCAATTGCCCCTCCATATACTCTTATTAAATATCCTCTAGATTCTAATTCTTTTAAATCTTTTCTTATGCAATCTTCTGTAACTTCAAATAATTTAGATAGTTCTTTTACCTTTACTCTTCCATTCTTTTTTATTATATTTACAATATTTTCATATCTTTCCTCTAGAAACAAATGTTTTCACCTCTT
>NZ_LBBT01000059.1 GCF_001006285.1 Paraclostridium benzoelyticum | reverse complement strand
GCCGGAGCTTTGATACAAAAGCCATGCGACTTTTATATGTTATCCCGTATTAGTATACCTTTCGGTATGTTATCCGTGTGTACAGGGCAGGTTACCCACGCGTTACTCACCCGTCCGCCGCTCTCTCCGAAGAGATCGCTCGACTTGCATGTGTTAGGCACGCCGCCAGCGTTCATCCTGAGCCAGGATCAAACTCTCAAATATAATTTAAAAAGTTGTCCATCGCTCAGCTAATCATTATCTGAATATCTGGCTTGGTTGTTTGTGTTTAATTCTTTAAAAAAGAATTTTTATAATTAACCTACTGTTTAATTTTCAAAGTTCTTAATCCATGCTCTCTTGAGCACATGTATAATAATATCACCCTTTTTTTTTGAAGTCAACATTTTTTTATATTTTTTTATTAATCTATTAAATTTAAGTTGTATCTTTCTATTAAATCTACTAGCATATCTGCATATATAGCTTCACCTTGCTCATTTTTTTTAGTGCTATAGCCTGCATCTTCTAGAGCTTGAGCTTGCGATTTATATTCTTTCCCTTCAAATAATCCATGTTCTGCATATCTTGGGTTTTCTTTTAGAAACTTTGCATGATCTCTTATTGAGTCATTTAATGAATTATATTTTCTAAATTTAGCCATTACCTCATCGCTATAGTTTTCTGATGTTATCACTTCTACATTCTCACCTTTCCATCTTTCGTCTGCTTTTATTCCAAATAAATTATTACTAATTTTTGTTAATTGTGATTGTCCCCAACCTGATTCAAGTATAGCTTGAGATATAGTTATAGATGGCAACACTCCATATTCCTTATAACTTCTTTCAGCTTCTTTTTCAATATCTTTAATAAATTTAATTTTTTCCTCTTCTATATTTAATGATTCTATTTTAGATATCTTTTTTTCGTAATTTTTATTTTCATATACAGTGTATATACCGCCAACAACAAATGATAAAGCTAAAATCAAACTAAGACTTTGAATTAACTCTTTATTTTTTTTATTAATTTTTAAAATTTTTCTAACGTATCTCTTTTTTCTTCTCCCCATAGTACCCTCCAATTTCTAATTTATATTATAATATCATCTTGTAAACTTTTATATGCTAATTTACACAAAAAATAAAAAAGCTCATTTAAAATGAGCTTTTTTATTTAGACTTCAATTTAATCCAAGCCTCGTCGTATAATCTTAATTTGTTTCCTAAGTCAATAAATGTTTCAGTCTTATCCATAACAGATTTAGGTGGATAAGCAACTGGATTTGAAGTTATATCTTTATCTAATAACTTTAAAGCCCCTACATTTGGAGTTGAATACCCTATATATTCAGCATTCATCTTTGCAATTTCAGGATCTAATAAAAAGTTTATAAACATTTCAGCTTCCTTTTTATTTTGTGCACTTTTAGGTATTGCCATTGCATCTACCCATTTATTTGTACCCTCTTTAGGTATTGCATAAGCTAGATTAGGATTTTCTTCCATTAAAGTCACCGCATCTCCTGAGTAAGCAATACCCATGGCCACTTCTTCTCCTAAAAGTCTATCTTTACCTTCATCATTTACATAAGCTAATACTAAATCTTTTTGTTTCATTAACTCTTTCATTGCTTCATTTATTTCTTTAGGATTCGTTGTATTCATGTTATACCCTAATCTTTTTAATGATATTCCCATAGTATCTCTAACTGAGTCAAACATCATTATATTACTTTTATACTTAGGGTTCCACAGTATGTTCCAACTATCAACTGGTTCTTTAACCATTTTTTTATTATATAATATACCAAAAGTTCCCCACATATATGGAACGCTATATTCATTAGTTTCATCGTATATAGGATTTAAAAAGCTTTTATCTATATACTTCATATTCGGTATATTTTTAAAATCTATTTTTTGAAGAAGTCCTTCACTTTTCATTTTTTCAACCATATAGTCAGATGGGAATATTAAATCATAATTAGTACTTCCACTTTTAACTTTTTGATACATCATTTCATTGGTATCATAAGTTTCATACTGTACATCAATTCCAGTTTTTTCTTCAAATAAAGTTATTATATTTTCATCTATATAATCTCCGACATTATATACATTCAAAACTTTTTTTGAATCTGTACCTCCACATCCAGTAAGCATAGTTGAAACCATTAAACCTATAGTAATTAAAATTGATATTTTTCTTAATTTCATAATTATTTATCACTCCTTACTATAGATTGTTTCTTATTTGATATTAAAAGTAAAATTAATACAACTGCAAACATTATTGTAGATAGTGCATTAATTTCAGGTTTTATTCCTCTTCTTGCCATACCATATATTTCTATAGATAAGTTACTAACTCCATTTCCAGTATTAAAAAAACTTATTATAAAGTCATCTATAGACATTGTAAACGCAATTAAAAATCCAGATATTATACCTGGTTTTATCTGAGGTAAAACAACTTTTCTTAAAGCATACATAGGTGTTGCTCCTAAGTCCATAGCAGCCTCTTCTATATTTTGAGGAAGTTGCTTTATTTTAGGAAGCACTGATAGTACTACATAAGGAATACTAAACATTATGTGAGATAGTAACATAGTAGTAAATCCAAATTCTAATTTTAAAAATACATACAAACTCATTAATGCTACTGCTGTAACTATATCTGGATTTAATACTGGAAGATAGTTTATATTAAGTATTAACTTTCTTCTTTTACCTCTCATTTTATGTATTCCTATAGCACTTATAGTTCCTACTATCGTAGCTATTATAGATGAAATTATAGCTACTAATAAAGTGTAATATAAGGCATTCATTATACTGTCATTATGAATAAGTTGCTTATACCACTTAAATGTAAATCCATTCCAGTGGGCCATAGATTTAGAATCATTAAATGAAAATACTGCTAGCGCCATTATTGGCGCATATAGAAATAAAAACACTAATGTTAAGTAAATATTCGATGCTAATTTTTTTAAAATAATAACCCACCGCCTTCCTTATCACTGTCATCTTCAAATCTTGACATAACTGCCATAGATATTAATATTACAATCATCATAAATATTGATATAGCAGACCCAAAGTTCCAATCTCCAACTACTGTAAATTGCTGCTCTATTAAGTCTCCTAGTAACATAAATTTACCTCCACCTAATAACCTTGAGATAGCAAATGTAGTTACAGCTGGCATAAATACCATAGTTATTCCTGAAATAACTCCAGGTACACTAAGTGGGAATATAACTTTAGTGAAAACTTGGAAGCTATTAGCTCCTAAGTCTCTAGCTGCATTAATTAAATCATTATCCATTTTTGATAATGATGTGTATATTGGTAGTACCATAAATGGTAAAAAGTTATATACCATTCCAAGTAATATTGCAAAGTTAGTATAAAGTAATGTAACAGGCTCTATTCCAAATAATCCTAAGAATGAATTCAATATTCCATTTTTACCTAAAATAGCAACCCATGCATATGTTCTTAAAAGGAAGTTCATCCACATTGGAAGTATGAATAATAATATTAAAGTATTTCTTTTGCTTATATGTGCCTTAGAAATTATATATGCAACTGGATATCCAACTAATAAACATATTATTGTAGATGATCCAGCTAAAACTATAGATCTTAAAAATACTTTTAAGTATATAGGGTTAATTAATCTTTTATAATTTTCTAAAGAAAATATTAGCTTATCTCCATTTTCAACTGTAAAACTGAAAACCAGCACAAGAATTAAAGGTACTACTATAAATAGTGCACTCCAGATTATATAAGGGTAAGCAAGAATTGATTTATTTTTCTTCATAATCTATTCGCTCACTTTTCTCATTATATGGATATCTTCTGGATATATATCTAGCCCTAATTCACTTCCAACTTGTGCACTTTGTGTATTATGTAGTATCCACATTCTTCCGTTTTCATTAACTTCAATTTCATAGTGAACACCTTTAAATAATACTGATGTAACTTTTCCTTTTAACATTCCTTTTTCTGGTTCAACCATTTTTACATCTTCCGGTCTTATTACAACTTCAATATTTTCATTTTTTTCAAAGTCTTTATCTACACACTTGAATTTCTTTCCACAGAATTCTACTAAATAGTCTTCTATCATAATCCCATCAAATATATTGCTTTCACCTATAAATCTAGCAACAAATGAGTTTTCTGGCTCATTGTATATATCTTGAGGAGTTCCCATTTGTTGAATTTTACCTTTATTCATAACAATTATTTTATCCGACATAGTTAAAGCCTCTTCTTGGTCATGAGTTACAAAAACAAATGTTATTCCTAATTTTTTTTGTATTTTTTTTAATTCCATTTGCATTTCTTTTCTTAATTTTAAATCTAATGCTCCTAAAGGTTCATCTAATAATAAAACTTTAGGCTCGTTTACCAATGCCCTAGCTATAGCTACTCTTTGCTGTTGTCCTCCACTTAGCGATTCTACTTGTCTTCTTTCAAATCCCTCAAGTGCAACTAATTTAAGCATTTCTTTTACTTTTTTATCTATTTCGTCTTTAGGCAGTTTTTTTATTTTTAGACCAAAAGCTATATTTTCATATATATTCATGTGAGGGAATAAAGCGTATTTTTGGAATACTGTGTTTATTTGTCTTTCGTGAGGTGGTATATCTGTGATATCACGTTCTTCAAATAATACCTTTCCTTCATCAGCATACTCAAATCCAGCTATTATCTTAAGTGTTGTAGTTTTCCCACATCCACTTGGCCCTAATAATGTTAAAAATTCATTTTTCTTAATATCTAAACTCAAATTATCTAAAACTTGATTGTCATCATATCTTTTAGATAGATTTTTTAATTCTATTATGTTTTCTAACAAATATATCACCTCTTTCTCTTAAAATGATGGTGGTGTACTCACCCATATAACCTTAGCTTCTGTTTTTCCAGCATTCGATATATAATGATTTGCTCTAGGCTTGAAGTAAAAACTCTCGCCTTTTCTAACTTTATTTTTCTTATCTCCTATGTGTAAATAAATTGAACCTGCTAATACATAACCAAATTCTTCTCCTTCATGAGGCTTTTCTTCTTTATATTGACCTCCTGGAGATAAAGATATTAATATTGGCTCCATTTCATTTTTCTGAGAGTTTGGAACCAACCACTTAAATGTATATTTTAATTCTTCATCCTCAGTTTCAAACATATCTTCTTTTGAAAAACAAATTTTTTCATTATCCATTTCATTAAAAAATTCTTTTAAGTTCGTTCCCAAAATTTCTAATATATCTATAAGTGTAGCTATGGATGGTGATGTTAAATTATTTTCTAATTGAGATATAAATCCCTTAGAAAGTTCACATCTATTTGCTAACTCTTCTTGTGTTAACTGTTTTTCTATTCTTAATCGTTTAATTTTTTCACCTATATCCATGGTCCACCTCCTATTTTAAATCATTTTTACTAAACCTTTTGTTTAAAATTTCTAAACAACAAGACATATTATATAAAATTAAGCTACAAATTTCAATACTTTTTTAAATATTTTTTCATATTAATTTCCACTTTAAAACCCAGTGTTTTTAAGGATTTGTAGATTTAGCATTTATTTTAGTTTATATTAATATTCACAAAGTTTAGTATGCCTAATTATATTTTTTTTATGATATTTTGCTATTTTATTCCTAATTTTAATTTATAAAATGCAAATAACCTGCTATTTAGCAGGCTATTTATACAATTTATATTAATTTATAGTCTTCACCTTTTAACTTACTTGCTGCAGCTTCATCTAAAATTAATATTGTATCTCTGTGAAGCTGAAGTATAGATGATGGAACTTGAGGAGTTATGTCTCCATATACAGTATTGTGTATAGCATCAGCTTTACCTTCCCCAGATGCCAACAGAATTATCTTTTTAGATTTAAATATAGAACCAATTCCCATAGTTACTGCTTTTTTAGGAACTTTATCTATAGATTCAAAGAATCTTGCATTTGCCTCTATAGTAGATTCTTTTAAATCAACTAAGTTAGTTCCTTTGACAAATACATTTGATGGTTCATTAAATCCTATGTGAGCGTTAAGCCCTATACCTAAAACCTGTATATCTATTCCTCCAATATTTTTGATAGAATCATCATATTGTTTACATTCAAGTTTTATATCCTTAGTCATACCATTTGGTATATTTATGTTTTCTTTCTTTATATTTATATGATTGAATAAGTTTTCATGCATAAAATGATAGTAACTTTGATCATTCTCTCTCGGTAACTGATAATACTCATCTAAATTGAATGATTTTACTTCAGAAAAATCTAATGTACCTTCTTTGTGCATTTCCACTAAATTTTTATACATTCCTATAGGCGTACTCCCTGTTGCTAGCCCTAGTATAGAATCTGATTTTAAAGTAATCTGACTTGCTATTATTTGAGCAGCTTTTTTACTCATTTCATCATAATTTTTACAAACTAGTATTCTCATATTAACCCTCCACCTTTATTAATTTTTTAAAAACTATATTTCCATCTACAATAGTCATGTAACAGTTTAACTCATTATCAAATATAGCTATATCTGCATCTTTTCCTATATCTAAACTTCCCTTATTATTACTTATTCCTAGTGAACTCGCTGGATTTAAAGAAGCCAAATGTATTGCTTCATTTATATTTAAATTTGTATTTTTATAAAAATTCTTCACCATGTTATTTAAGCTTGAAACACTTCCTGCAAGAGATCCATTTTCTAATCTAGCTGCTCCATCTTTAACTATTACAGCCTGTCCACCTAAACTATATGTTCCGTTTTCTAACCCTCCTGCTTCCATAGAGTCAGTTATTAATACCACTCTTTCTTTACCTTTACTATCTAATATAAATTGGAATAGATCTTTAGTTATGTGTATAGTGTCACATATAAATTCACAATATGCATCTGTTGTCAATGCAGCTCCAACAACCCCTGGATCCCTATGATTTAAACCTGTCATTCCATTGAATGTATGAGTTATATTGCTAGCACCTAATCGTATAGCTTCTCTAGCCTCTATAAATGTAGCCGCACTATGACCTATAGATAAAACTATATTAGTATTACTTTTTATATATTTTGTAAATATAAAATCTGCATCTTCTTCTGGTGCATAAGTTATAACTTTTATTACATCTTCATATTTTTTTACTAATTCATAATCGGGATTAGTTATATAATTTCCATTTTGTGCCCCTTTATATATTTTATTTATAAATGGTCCTTCTAAATGAGCCCCTATAACTCTAGCCCCCTTAGTATTTCTATTCATACCTCGTTTTATAGATTCTAATGCTTTTAAAATTGATTCTTCGTCCATTGTCATAGTAGTAGGTAGATATGACGTAACACCATGTCTTGCTACTGATTTAGATATAATATCTATAGCCTCATCTGTACCTTCCATTGTATCTTTTCCCATATTCCCATGTATATGTATATCTATTAATCCTGGAGCTACTAACTTACCTTTAACATCTATAACTTCACATCCACTTGGAACTTCATCTGTTATATCTATAATCTTTTTATCAAATACTAAAACCTTATTTTCTAACACTTCATTTCTTAACAAAATCTTTCCATTTATTATAGCCTTCATAATTATACCTCCTATGCATTTAATGTTATTTCATATTGGTACTTATCACTTCTAAATATGGATATAGTGTACTCTACAGGTACATCTCCATCTGCGTACGAAGTTCTTTTAAGTTTAAGAGCTAAAGTGTTTTTGCTTTGTTTTAAAAGTTTTGATTCTTCTTCAGATAAAATCATTGGCTCTATTATCTGTTCAGCTTTTTTCAACTTATACCCATAAACTTCATTTATTATATTGTATAAAGAGTTCCTTTCTTTCAAATCGTTTTCCAGATTGTTGCAAATACTTTTTGGTATATAACTTATTTCAATCCCAAAAGGTTCGTTTTCAATATACCTTAACCTTTCAACTCTATATACTTTTTCATCTTCATTATTTATCTTTAAAACCTGTCTTATATACTCATCCTTTTCATTTTCTTCAAATGATAAAATATCAGTTTTTATATCCATACCCTTATTCTTCATAACCTCGGTAAATCCTTGCATACTAGAAAATCTATTTCTTTCTTTTTGGTCAGAAACGAAAGTTCCTTTTCCTTGAACTCTATATAAAAATCCTTCATTTACCAAATTAACTATAGCTTTGTTCACTGTCATTCTACTTACATTTTGAATATTACAAAGTTCTCTTTCTGGAATTATAGAATCACCTGGTTTAAGATCCCCTGAATTAATCATTTCCCTTATTATTTTCATAAGTTGTATATGCAAAGGAATATCAATATTCTTATTTACTAACTTAATATAAATCACCACTCTTTTTTATATGGTATATACCAATTTTGGTATATACCAATTATACTATTTTTATTATAGAACTTCAACAGAATATACATTTTCTTTTTTAAATTTAGTTATTTTATATTTTATTTATAAGATACCCATAAAT
>NZ_LBBT01000058.1 GCF_001006285.1 Paraclostridium benzoelyticum | reverse complement strand
TAAAGTTTTAATATATTTTCCCTGGATTTAATATGTTCTTAGAATCAAACGCTAATTTTATATTTTTTATTATTTCCATATATGATTCACTTTGAGATTCATTTAAATATTCTTTTTTCGCATATCCAATTCCATGCTCTCCAGAAACTTGCCCATTAAGTTCTCTAGATTTTTCATACATCTTTTCAAAAGTTTCTTTTAGCTTTGTATTCCATTCAGATTTATTTAATTCATCTCTTAATATATATATGTGTAAATTCCCATCTCCTGCATGTCCAAAGCTTTTAATTCTTACATTTAGTGTCTCTTGAAGTTCATTTGTAAACTTTATAAATTCTGCAACTTTATCTCTTGGTACAACAACGTCACATTCATCCATTTCAGTTGTAGTTGCTTTTATAGCTTCTAAAAATGCACCTCTAGCTGACCATATAGATTCATTTCTTTCTTGAGTATCTGAGATAAATACATCATAAGCTCCACACTCTAAACAAAGTTTTGCCACTTGATCATATGCCTTTTCAATTTCTTCTTTGCTGTTTCCATCAAATTTTAATAATAAGTACGCATCTGATGTATTATCTGGGAATTTTTTACCTAAAAATTCTTCTGCTGCAAGGATTACATCTCTTTCCATAAATTCAATCGCAGTTGGAATACACTTAGATTTTATTATCTTTGGAACTGTTTCTATTGCTGTTCCTAAATCTGAGAATGGAATAAGTAAACTTATATCTTTTTTAGGTAATGGCAATAATTTAAGTATAGCTTTAGTTACGATTCCTAAAGTACCTTCTGATCCAACTAATAAATCTTTTATACTATAACCTGAACTGTTTTTTACAACTTTTCCTCCAACATTGATTACTTCTCCATTTGCAAGTACAACTTCTAATCCTCTTACATAGTCTCTTGTAACCCCATATTTGACAGCTCTCATTCCACCTGCATTGGTATTTATATTTCCACCAATTGTTGCACTTTTTTCTCCTGGATCTGGAGGATAAAATAAATCTCTTTCACTTACATATTGACCTATTGTCATAAGTAATACTCCAGGTTCTACTGTTAATGTTAAGTTTTCTTCATCTAACTCTATTATTTTATTCATTTGACTTAAGTTTATCATTATTCCACCATAAATAGCTACAGCGGCCCCAACTAATCCAGTACCTTGCCCTCTCGGTGTTACAGGTATGTTATTTTCATATGCATATTTCATTATTTTAGAAACTTCTTCTGTACTATGAACATTTACTAAAACTTCAGGGTATTTTTCAACTCCCCCCAACTCATCATGAGAGTAATCTTCATTTATTTCCTCTCCTACTAAAATATTTTCAACTCCACATACGCTTTTTAAAAATTCAATATCTTTTTGATCTATTTTTTTATACATTGTATTTTCCCCCGATCCTTATTCTAATATAGCTAAAACTTCGTCTATTGCTTCATAGTCATTTGATTTTTCAAGCTCTAAGTCTTTAATAAGTTTAGGTATCACATCATAAACATCTCCTACAATTGCATAATGAGCAGTATCAAATATAGGCGCTTTTTCATCTTTATCTATAGATATTATGCACTCTGATCCATTCATCCCTGCAACAAATTGTATAGCTCCTGATACCCCACAAGTTATTATTAACTTAGGCTTTACAGTTCTACCACTTAACCCAATTTGTTTTTTAGCATCTATCCATCCAGATTCTACTAAAGGTCTTGTTCCTGCAACTTGCCCGCCTAGTAAATCAGCTAATTTATATAGCATTTCCATGTCTTCTTTTTTCTTAATAGCTCTACTTCCAACTATTATAACTTCTGCATCTTCTATTCCTACTTCTTTAGTTTTATTGTTAATTTCTAAAACATCTATATCAGATTTTAATTTATTTTCATCTATATTGCATAAAGTAACCTTACCTGTTGGATGGTCAACTTTTTCTGGAGCTGAAAATATTTTATATCTAACTGTAGCAAACTGCGGTCTATGGTTTGGTGTATGTATATGTGCCATTATATTACCTCCAAAAGCAGGTCTTATTTGGTCTAAGTCAGTATTTTCTTGAACATCCAGTATTGTACAATCTGCTGTTAATCCAGTTTTAAATCTAGCTGCAAGCCTTGGAGCTAAACTTCTACCAATTGTAGTTCCCCCAAACAGTAATATAGTTGGTTTTACTTCTTTTATAAAATTCTCTACACATGCAGTATATGGTTCAATCTTAAATTCTTTTAAATCTTTGTAATCATATACAAATACATTATCTACACCATAAGAAAGTAATACATCTGTTTTGTCTTCTAAATTACTTCCAACAAATATACAGTAAACTGGTTGATTTATTTTTTTTGCCATTTCTTTAGCTTTTCCTATTAATTCAAATGTTACAGGATGGATGTCTCCCTCATGATGATCAACATATACTGCTATACCTTTCCATTTATCTTTATCTATTTTTATAACTTCATCTTCTACGAATTCAAATACACCCTTTGGTCCAGTTTTTACACATATCTTACACATTTTACACCCTGCACCAATTTCTAATTTTCCATTATTTAGCTCTATAGCACCAAAAGGACATATGTCTAATACTTTTTTCATTTCTGTAACTTTTTCTTGATTTATAACTATTTTAGCCACTTTAAATTCCCCCTTATATTAATTTTAGCTCTTTTATTTTATTTAATAATAAAGATGATACTTCTTCACCCTTCCAAGTTTCTTTTTCTACATTTGAAGTAGGTGGGAAAATTTTTAAAACTTGAGTTGGAGATCCATTTAATCCATAATTTTTTTCATCTTTGTCTTCAAAATCATTAAGGCTAATCATTGGTATTTCTCTATCTTTAGTTTCAAGTTTTAATTTAAAAGAAGGTAATCTTGGTTGGAATATCTCTTTTTCAACTGTTATCAAACAAGGAAATTTAATTTCACAAATTTCACGAGTATTAGGCATATCTACTTCTACTACTATACTTTTTTCTTTAGTTTCAATTAATTTTGTTACATTAGTAACATGAGGTATATTTAAAAACTCAGCTATTTCTGGTCCAACTTGTGCAGTATCTCCATCAGTTGTTTGCTTACCACAAATTATTAAATCAGTTTTACCTACCTTTTTAATTCCTTGTGAAATTGTATATGAAGTTGCAAGTACATCAGCTCCTGCAAACTTTCTATCACTTACTAATGAACCCTCATCAGCACCCATCATGAACGCTTCTTGAATTACTTGTTTTGCTTGAGGCGGTCCCATACTTAAAACCTTTACTTTAGCATTATTTTCTTTTTTAATTTTTAATGCCGTTTCAAGAGCATATAAATCATATGGATTCATTTTAGAATCTACTCCATCTCTTTTTAAAACCCCTGTCTTTTCATCTACTTCTACTTCAGATGTTCCTGGAACTTGTTTTATACATACTAATATTTCCATGTTGCTTCCCCCTTTACTTTACTATAACTGATACTCCATCAGGTATAACAGCTATTTTTGAGTTGTTGCCTTTTATGTCAAAAGCTATTTTTAAAGCTTCCTCAAAACTATTTGCATGTTTCATATGCATGTTTTTAATCATATTAGGATCACATAAGTTTGTAACCATAATTACTGTAAATTTTTCTAGAATTCTTGCTAATATCTGAAACTCCCATTGGTCTGGAATAGTTTTATCTTTTGGAATTTTTCTTACTCTTTCTAATATTTCACTAGGTGAGGATGCTTTTGCTACACTATCATAAAAAGATTGGCCTCCATGGCCATCATTACATGCAGATATCATTATTATTACTCCACCTTCTTTACATGTAGCTTCTGCTGCAGTCATTCCTTTTACTGTTTGATATATATTTTGATCTAGTGGATAACCTCCATTTGTACTAACTACAATGTCAGCATCAACTTTATCAACTTTTGATAGTTTAGTTACAAATTCACAGCCTACCTCATGAGCTTCTTTAACATCGCCTGCAAAGGCACCTATAACTTTTTTATCTTTATCTATAACTACATTTAAAATAAAGTCTAAATTAACGCTTTGCGCTGCATACAACATATCTCTATGAATTGGATTATTTTTTAGATTCCCTGTTCTAGCGTAAGGACTATCTATAAATTCAGAACAGTGATTATACATTATGGTTTTAGCAGATGCAACTCCTGGAAGTACACTTTTTCTTCCACCTGAAAAACCTGCAAAGAAGTGTGGTTCTATGAATCCTTCAGCTATTAATAAATCAGTTTCTATAATTGCTTTATTTACAATTAAATCTCCTCCAGATGGAAGCGTTCCAACTTTGACCATAGCTTGTTCATCTGTTGAAAAGTGCATAATTATTTGCTCATTATCCACTATTTCTTCTCCCATTTTATATACAAGTTCTTCTCTTGTACTCGGTCTATGAAACCCTGTTGATATTATTATTTTTATATCTATATCAGGATTTGAATTTCTTATTTTCTTAAGCATTATAGGTAACGTTATCCTACTTGGTACAGGTCTAGTGTGATCGCTAGTTATTATAACCATGCTTTTTTTCCCTTTAACTAGATCTTCTAATTTTTCACTTCCTATAGGATTATCTAAAGCTTGTTTTACTATCTCACCTTCACTTAATCGAGATTTAAAATCATGAGCTTTGGATTGCAAAACTTTTATCATGTTTTCATCTGGTATATTTATGTTCATACCAGCTTTTGAATAAGGTACTTTTAACTCCATTTATGCCCCTCCTCTTGAAATGCAGCACTACTTAGTAGCGTATAGTTTTAGGTTTGTTTAATCATTTTACTGTTTTTATTAATATTGGTATTATGGTCATACCAGTTTGTAATTTCATGATAGTAAATTTTCTAAAGATTTACAAGTATTGTTTT
>NZ_LBBT01000057.1 GCF_001006285.1 Paraclostridium benzoelyticum | reverse complement strand
TATATAAAAATACTCCAGCTAAGCTATAAAAAAATAAAAATGTACCTAAAATACCAAATCCTACAATTTTCAAAACAATGTAATTTGTAAGTTCATTTGGTAGCAGATTAATAACTGATTTATAACTTGTTAATAAAAGATATGTACTTGTAAAAAAAGTAAGTACGTATACAATAGGGTTTTTAAATTTTATATTTTCAACTTTCTTACTAGCATTAACTAAATCTATTATTTTGTATCTTGAAATTGTGATAACATTAAATATCATGACTATTAAAAATATTATTCCAAAATAAACTATAGTCTTTTGAATAGCATTTGAGGAAATTATAAATTTGTATTTACTCATATCAACTTCAAATAATTTAGATGCAAAAGCAGAAAGTCCTTGACTTAGTACAAGACCTATTAATAATCCCACAACTAAAGAAAGTATACCTACTATTACTGTCTCTATTACTATTACTTGTGAAATTTTTAAATTACTCATACCTAGCGTTCTGTATATCCCCAATTCTTTTTTTCTTTTTTTTATCAAAAAATTATTAGCATACAGTATCAAACCACCTAGTATAAACGATACAAAAATAGAGATAATTTCTATTGAGTTAATTAGTAAATCAATTGGATTTTCTTTAGACTTACTCAAGTCAAGTATAGCTTGTTGTGATTCTATGGAATTAAAACTATAAAATATACTTACAGCAAGTCCCATAGTTAAAAAATATATTCTATAAATTTTAAAACTTTTCCTAACATTTTCGAACGCAAGTTTAAAATACATTTTCATCTCCTCCAAGCAAGGTGATTACATCTATTATCCTATTAAAAAAATTTTTTCTACTATCATTTCCACGAATTACTTCATTAAAAATTTCTCCATCTTTTATAAACAAGATTCTATTTGCATAGCTTGCTGTAAAAGCGTCATGAGTAACCATCAAAATAGTAGTGTTAAATTCTTGATTTAATTTTTCAAATCTTTCAAGCAGTAATCTGGCAGATTTTGAATCTAAAGCACCTGTTGGTTCATCAGCTAAAACTAATGATGGATCTGTAACAATGGCTCTAGCAGATGCAACTCTTTGTTTTTGTCCTCCAGATATTTGGTATGGATATTTATCCAAAATAGTATCTATTTCAAGGTATTTAGCAAATTCTCTTACTTTACTATCTATTTTGGATGTTTTTTCACCTTTAATAGTAAGTGCTAATGCTATATTTTCGTATGCAGTTAATGTATCTAAAAGGTTAAAATCTTGAAATATAAACCCTAGTTCTGTCTGTCTAAATTTATCTAACTTTCTTATTTTTAACTTTGTAATATCTTGACCATTTATTATCACACTTCCACTTGATACATTGTCTATTGTAGATATGCAATTTAAAAGCGTAGTTTTACCACTTCCGCTAGGTCCCATTATACCTATAAACTCTCCTTCACTTACACTAAAACTTATATTATCAATTGCTTTATTTATAGTGTCTCTATTTCCATAATACTTTTCGATGTTTTGTACTTCTAATATATTTTTCATGTCTACCTCCTAACGAAACTCATATTCTTATTTTACACTTTTTTTAAAATAAAAGCCTTATAGTAAGTAAAAAATAAACTTACATTTTGGTAATGCTTCGAATACGATTTCTATTTTTTAGGAATGACAAGTTTAAAAGTACTTCCTTCCCCATATTCAGATATGACAGATATTTTCCCGTTTAAATTAGATACTAAAACTTTAGCGATTGATAAGCCTATCCCAGATCCATTACTATTAGATTCTCTTTGTGAACTAGCCCTAAAAAATCGGTTGAAAATCTTCTCAATATCTTCATTTTTAATACCTATACCAGTATCTGATACATCAATCAGTATATTTGTATTTTCATCATATATAGTAACTTTTATTATATCTTCATTATTTGTGTATTTTATAGCATTATCAATAAGTATTATTAATATTTGTTTTAACTTCTCCTTATCACTAAATATAATTTTGTCTTTTGATTTATATTCAAACTCCAGCTTTTTATGTTGTAATTCGCATATATCTTCATATTGTTCAGTTATATCATATACCATAGATTTTAAATCAACCTCAGATTTATTTATAGTTACGATAGCATCTTCTTTTGTGAGTTTTAGCAAGTCAGAAACTAATTTATTAAGACGTCTTACTTCTTTCATAACAATTGTTAAATTTTTCATCTCATCTTCAACGCTATTACTTGGCCTTTTTATTATACTTTCAATTTTAGAAAAAATTATGGTAAGTGGAGTTCTTAATTCATGAGAAGCATCCTGTACAAATAAAGCCTGTGTTTTCCAAGATTCCTCTATTGGTTCTAAAGATTTTCTAGTTAAAAATTTGCTTGCAATAAATATAACTGCACAAGCTATAACTGCCGAAATTATAAGTACATGTCTAAGCTTAGCTAAAAGTCCCTCTTCAATATCCACTAGTTTGATTATCTCAATAGTATATGGCCCACTGACTTTTTTAAACTCTCTGAATCTTGAACCTTCATACTCATAAGAAATTATACCTTCCTTTAAGTTTTTACTTTTTTCATATGGTTTCATGTAGTTAGTAATATCATATGGATATGACTTAATGATTGTCCCATTTTCCCACACATATACTAAGCTTCCTTTTGACATCATATGAATATCATCCCTATTAGGTCTTGGATTTCTTTCGCCATGCATTAAATCATTTTCAGTTTTTTGCATTTGCATTTGTAGGTCTTTATCAACTCCATTATAAGTTAAATCATAAAAAAACTTATATATAAACAAAGTAAATACAATAAAGACGATACCTACAACTATCATATTTATTGTAATTAATCTTTTTCTTGTATTTTTTAATATATTTTTATTCATCATCAAATATATATCCTATTCCTCTTTTTGTTTTTATATATTTATTATATCCTTTACACGCTAAATTTTTTCTAAGACCACTTATATGAACCTCTACTATTTCCAGTGGAATATCACATTCAATTCCCCAAATCCTATCATATATTTGTTCTTTTAATAAAACTTGACCTTTATTCATTAGAAAGTATTCCAAAATATCATATTGTTTCTTGTATAGTTCTATTTCCTCTCCATCTATATATACTTTTCTAGAATTTAAATTTATCTTTAAGCTTTTAAATTCTAATATATTTTCGCTAGATATTGCTCCTGTTGTTCTAAGAATTGCATATACTCTAGCTATTAACTCCTCCATATAAAATGGTTTTGTTATATAATCATTTGCACCTATTGAGAAAGCTCCAACTTTATCATCTAACTCTTCTTTTGCTGTAAGCATTATAACTGGAGTTTTAACTCCCTGATCTCTTAATGACTTTAATATTTCTATTCCACTTAAATCCGGTAACATTATATCTAAAATTATAATATCATATATGTTTCTTTCTATATTATACAAAGCTTCTTCTCCATTATTAAAAACTTCAATATTAAAATTATTTTGATTTGATAACTCTTCTTTTATAGTATCTGCCAAAACAATATTATCTTCTACCAATAAAATTCTCATTAATCGTCCTCCTAAATTTATATCAATATAGTAATTATATACTCTTTACCTTTAATTAAACTTAAAGTTTTTATATTTAAGATTTTTTTAAGGTATTAATTGTAACTTCATAAAAGAGAAATTAAAGAAAGGGTGAAACACATGAATTTTATATTTAGAGCATTTAAATCTCTAAAAGAAAGAAAAGTAAAAACTTTAATAACTTTTTGTATTACACTTATTATTTGTATTGCGACTTTGACTAGTTTAAGTATACAATCAGCTACCCAAATAGCATCTTCAAGTGCTAAACAAAAACTTGGAGCTACTGTTACTTTAAGCCAAGATATGAAGAAAACTATGGAAAAAAATTCTGAGAACCAAGAAAATGATGATTCTCAACCAAGATTTAAACCTGAAAAAATACCTGTTCCTATATCTTATTTGGACGAACTAAAAAAATCTAGTTATGTAGTTGATTATTTAATAAGCAGTAATACTTCTGCAAATTTAGATGGTCTATCTGCTGTGGGAACTAGCGAAGATTCAGAATCTACTTCAAATAATAAAGACTCCTTTGAATCTATGAAAAAACCTAATAGTGGTGATGTTTCTATATACGGATTAAATGATTTTAATCTTAATGAAAAAGTTGAATCAAAATCAATCGAATTAGAATCTGGAAAAACTTTTACCGAAGAAGACTTAAATACAAATGTAATTTTAATTGAATCTACTTTTGCAAAAGAAAATTCATTATCTGTGGGTGATAAAATAACATTAAAATCAACTGATGATGAAACATCTATTGAAGCTAAAATTATTGGTATATTTAAAGATAATAGTGAAATTGATGATAATTCGTATAGATTCTCGTCAACGTTACCGTATAATAATATCTACGCTCCTTATACATTAGCAAATACTTTAAAAGGAGATGATTATCAAAGCTCAGTAGACTCTATTAAATTTTACATAAATGATCCTGATAATGTTGAAAAATTCATAAAACAGAGTGAAAATTCTAATATAGATTTTGATAAATTCAAATTAGATTCAGGAGATAAATCTTATGAAGAAATGATTGCACCTATTGAAAATATAGCCTCATTCTCTAAAATAACATTAATTGTAGCTGCAGTGTTTGGAGCTTCTATATTAACTTTAGTAATTATGTTGTCTATAAAAGACAGAATGAATGAAATAGGAATACTTATGTCTCTTGGAGAAAGTAAATTTAAAATAGTAGGACAACTTTTATCTGAAATACTTTTAGTTTTAGTAGTATCTATAGGAATATCTGCTCTTTGTGGAAACTCAATAAGTAATTCAGTAGCTACCCAACTTATTCAAACAGAAATAAGCAGTACTCAAAATCAAAATGAGTTTTCTAATAAACAGGCTCCTCCTGGTAGAGGTGGTGAGATGGGATCTTCTAGATCAGATAAAACCTTTACTAAAGAAAATTCAATTGATACATTAGATGTCAATATAAGTAGTAACGACTTTTTAAAGATGTCTCTTTACTCAATACTAACTTCTATTGTTTCTACAATAGCTCCAGCATCATTTGTTATGAGGTTAAATCCCAAAAATATATTAAGTAAACATAATTAGGAGGTTATTTATGAAAAATATGTTAAGTTTAAAGAATATATCATACTCATACAATTCTAATAAGAGCGTTTTAGAAGATGTTAATGTAGATTTCCAAAAAGGTAAGTTTTATACAATCGTAGGTCCGTCTGGCTCTGGCAAAACCACACTTATATCTCTAGCTTGTGGACTAGATATGCCCTCTAGTGGTGAGATTTTTTATATGGAAGAAAGCTTGGAAAATATATCTCTTGAAAAATATAGAAATAAATTCGTATCTATAATTTTTCAAGGGTATAATTTACTTAACTATATGAGCGCAATTGAGAATATAACATCTTCAATGAGTATAAAAGGTATAAAGACTGATAATAATAGACAATTTGCTATAGATATGTTAAATAGAGTTGGAATAACGAAAGAGCAAGGGATGCAAAAAACATTGACCTTAAGTGGTGGTCAGCAGCAAAGAGTTGCTATTGCACGTGCACTTTGCTGTGATTCTGACTTAATAATAGCGGATGAGCCAACTGGTAACTTAGACGAAGAAACCTCTAAAGAAATAATCTCACTATTTAAAGACATTGTTGAAACTGAAAATAAGACTGTAATAATGGTTACACATGATACTAAAATTGCATCTATGTCTGATGAAACATTTTTAGTAAAAGATAAAAGTGTCAAGAAACTTTTTTACAAATAAATAAAATATAAAAAGGACTACATAAAATGTAGTCCTTTTTCCTTATTTTTTAAAACCCAATAATACTCACTATAATCAGTAAAACTAAGAATATACAAAGCCATTTACTTTTTTTATTTGCCATATTAAATGTCCAACCAGCACCAATCCTTTTTTCAACCATAAATGATGGGTCTTCTTTGTTATAATATATAAATCCATAAATCCATTTTTCATCATCACTTTCTATTATATATGAATTTTTATTTTTAGACTTTAATGTAGATATCATTATCATAATATATATTAAATAAATTATAGATATCATAGGTAAAAATATACTTATAAAAAATATTAACGTCGGTATGTTACCTCCACCAACTAGAGACCATTGCATAGGTATTATTGTTAGTTGTATGCTTAAAGTTAATGCCCAAAATGCGTAGCCCATTTTAGTTAAGTATCTTAAAGCCTTTTTTCTAATCTCTTCTTTATTTTCAGTATCTATATAGCTTCTAGACCCTATAGTTTCAATAGTTAAATAACTAAACATTAAAATTATTGATATATCTAAAATATTTAGCATAAAAACATTTTTAACTGTTTTTGGAGCAAATGCATCTGGTGTACCTTCTATCCCCCAGTGAGTTGGAATAGTTTCTGGTAAACTATTGTAATTTAATCCAACATATATGAATGTTATTAAAGATATTAGTATACAGATACCAAATAAAACTTTAAATTTATTCTTAACTTTAGATTTTTCACTTATAAATTTAGTATCTATAAACATAGTTTTGGCATTTGTATCTTTATCCTTATGACTACTAGATGTAGTCAATAATTTACTTTTTAAGTGAATTACATCTATATAGCTAGATCTTAAATAATAAAAATCTAGTATTAAATACAATATTAAGATAAATGTCAATGTTATCTCCTCATTGAGATTAAATACTTGATGACCTAGTAATGCAAGGATTACCAATACCACTAAAGTAATATTTAATTTCTTTTTATAACTTCTGTCAATTTTCTTTTTATCAATTTCTTCTAGCTCTATATTTTTAACGTATACTCCATAAAAATAATTTTTACCACTTAAAGCTTGAACATAAAGCATTAATAGATGAATGATTACTATTGTTGGAATCATTACAATAAAAATTGTTAAATTTCCCATTATTTTTTCACCCCATATTTTTCAAAATAATTTTCACATAAGTCCATAAACTCGCTTTTATCTATTCCTTTTAAATAACTCTCTGCTACTAAAAGTTCTATTTGATCTTTAATTTGATTGAAATTGTTAATATCCTTATCTATAGGAAGATTATTAATTACTGCACCTTTTCTTCTATCAATGCTTATATAGCCTTCATCCTTTAAAAGGTTATATGCCTTACTCACAGTGTGAAGGTTTATTCCAATTTCATCAGCCAAACTTCTAACAGACGGAAGAGATTCATAAATTTCTAATTCTCCATTTGCAATTGATTTTATAACTTCTTCTCGTATTTGTATATAAATAGGCTTATCACTATTAAAATCTAAGTTTAATATCAAGTTGTCACATCCTTTCATATTTTTAGATATATATTCTATCTGTTATACAAACAATATAACAGATAGAATATGAACGTGCAATATTTTTCTAAAAAAATAAACTAACAAAATAAGAATAACATCCTCACTTTATTAGTTTATTTTCTAAAGGTATCTTTCGCCTAGAGGGAATACTAACCTTACAGTCGTTCCTTCATCTAATTTTGAATCTAATTCAATATTAAGTCCTAATTTATTGCATAATTTTTTACATACATACAAACCTATCCCTGTTGATTTAGAATATGTACGTCCATTTTCTCCTGTAAATCCTTTTTCAAAAACTCTACATATATCTCGTTCACAAATGCCTACACCATTATCAACTATATTTAGCACAATATTATTCTTATTCACTACACAGTCTAAATTTATACTAGGATTTTCATTCTTAGAATATTTTATAGAGTTAACCACAATTTGATTTATTATAAACTCAACCCATTTAGGGTCACTATAAACTGTATGATCTATATTTCCTATATTTATAGTAATCTTTTTATTAATACAAGACCTAGCATTTTTTCTTATTACTTTTCTAATAGAGTTTTCTAGGTTGAAAGATTTAACAATATAATCTTTATTTACATTATTACTTCTTGAATAGTATAAAACTTGTTCAACATAGTCTTCTATCTTTTGAAGCTCTTCTTTTATATATCCAGGAATAGTATCTGAATTATTTTCTATAAATAGCATAGTAGAAGCTATAGGTGTTTTTATTTCATGCACCCAAGTTTCAATATACTCTTTATAATCATTTTGCATATTTTTATAATAATTCACATTATCTCTCATTGATTTATTAGTTTCTTTTAATATATCATAAATTAAATACTCATTTAGGTATTTTGGTTTTTCTATAACTTCTGATAGTAAAAACTTTTTATCTAAATTTTCACATATACTAATTACATTATCAAAATATTTTTTCTTTCTTCTAAAATCAATAATCATGTATGATAAAAATGGACCTACCCATATAACAATTAATAAGAAGATAAGTTGATAACTAACATTTGATGCTAATAACCCTATAGATAATATAAATATTATCATAAAGTTTTTTATTAAAAAAATTAAATTATCTTTTATATAATCAACTAGTTTCATCTTAATATATATCCTAATCCTCTTCTAGTTTCTATATAGTCTTTTAAATCTAATTCTTCTAATTTTTTTCTTATTCTTGTCATATTTACAGATAGAGTATTATCATCTATGTAAACATCTGAATTCCACATATAATTCATTAAATCGTCTCTTGATACTATCTTTTCTTTATTTTTCATAAGATGAGCTAGAATTTTTATTTCATTTTTGCTTAACTCAACACTTTGTCCAAAAGCAGTTATTGTTCCTTTTGATAAATCCAAACTTAAATCTTTATAAGCTAATACATCCGAATTAACATCTGTGTAAGTTCTTTTAAGAACTGCACTTATTCTAGCTAGTAATATTTGAGTGTTGTATGGTTTAGTTATAAAATCATCTGCACCCAAATTCATACTCATAAGCTCATCTATTTCACTGTCTCTACTAGTTACTATTATTATTGGGATATTTAATGTTTTTCTTACCTCTCTACATATATGAAACCCATCATATACGGGCAGGTTTATATCTAGTAGTATAAGTTCTGGTCTTTCTTTTTCTATATCTTCTAATATATTTTCAAAATTTTCACACGCAATTACATTATATCCATATCTTGTAAGTAATGATTTCAACTCTTCTCTTATAATTTGAGAGTCTTCTATTATCATTAATTTATTCATTTATAGCCTCCTTAAAACTGTTCTTTATTATTAGTTTATCATTTATAGAATTATTATTAAAGTATTACATTTTTTAGAATTTATA
>NZ_LBBT01000056.1 GCF_001006285.1 Paraclostridium benzoelyticum | reverse complement strand
AATTATATACGGATATATATATATATTATTTAGTATATTATTATTAATTTTATTTTTTCTTATATGAACTTGTTGTTATGTACTCTTTTTTCGTTACTTTTCCGTTAGAATCTTTAAACTCTCTATAAGTCTTAACCACATTACTACTTCCTACATTTTCAGTTACTACACTTATATTTTGTTTATCCTTTGAGCTTCCATATATAGTACTTGTTACTGTTCCATTATATGCTGAATTTTTTATATATATAGGATGTTTATATGGATTTTTAAATTTTAAATCTATAGATCCATAGGCAACAGTTGCATCTTTTCCTTTAGGTGCATATGTAGATGGCAATGAGTGATTTCTAACATTTGTTATATCAAGCCCTGAGTAAAGAGCTGAATTATATATAGTTGTAGATACTTGACATACGCCCCCTCCAGATCCATCTTGTACCTTCCCATTTACAATTACAGGTGCATCTTTATAACCATTAGATCTACTTCTAGGTCCCGTTGATGTATTGTATGAGAATTCTTCTCCTGGCATGAGCACTATATTACTAGTACTATTAGATGCCCTAATTATATTGTAAGCTCTATTAGCTGATGAATTTGTATATCTAGTACTGTGAGTTGCCAATAATGAGTCTACACTTTTTAACATATCTGAAGTTATACTTGGTTTTTCGCTTTTTATGGAAAGCTCCATCCCGTTAAACTTATTTTCAGCTAAAGATTTTTTTATATTTTCCTTCGTAGATTTTTTATCTACTTCTTGTCCTATAACCTCTGAAGTTATAGTGAAACTTCCTGAATCTGATATATATAGCTTTGCATCAGCAACTTTTTTATTTGCCTTTTTGCTTATTTGATCTAATGCCGAATCTAATTTTTTTTCATTATATGTAGGATTTATAGCTATTACTTCTTTATTTCCTCTTTGAAGTGAAATAACTCTTTCCACATTTTTAAAATACGAATCAGTTTTGTTGAATTGGTATGCATTATCAACAAATTTGTTTACATCGTATTTTAAATCAATTTTATTTGGATCTATTGTAAAACTTTTATCATTGTAATCTATAGCTATACTTTTAGGCTTATATTCATTTGCTACGGCTAATTTAGCCTCATTAGGTGTAAGATCTGAAACATTTACATTTCCAATATACATATTAGTAGCTATCTTGCCATTGTAAATGTATTTTTTATTAAATGATTTTATGCCTATAGCTGCTATTATTATAAGTGTTAAAATAATTGCTGCTAAAATACTTAAATTTTTTTTTGATGTGTTATTGAGTTTTGCTCTTTCTTTTTTTTCTTCTACTGCTATATTTTGTTGCATTTCATTCCCCCCTACTTTGCTTAAGATAATTATATTTAAATGAACTTTATAAAACAACGTTTCTTAAGTATATGTAACTTTATTGTCACAATTGTAGAGGCTTGTATATTTATATAATAAATTCTCCTATTACAGGATAATGATCAGATAAATCAATAAATTCTACTTTATATTTACTCGGTCTTAAATTTTTAGACATAAATATATAATCTATTCTAGATTTGCTAGGTTCAAAAGTTTCTATATTTTCACAATCAAACAATATAGCTAAATCATAATATTCTTTTATTTTTACATTTATTTGGTTAAAATCACCACATATAATGATTTTCCCTCTTAATTTTTTTCCATAGTTATATATTTCCTCAATTTGAATTTGTCTTTCTTCTTCACTTAACCCTAAATGGGTATTTATTATGTTAACTAATTTATTATTTATAAAAAATTGTGTATGAATAAATCCTCTTTGCTCTTTTTTGCTACTTAAATAAAACCCATCTACATAGTTTACACCTTTAGTAAAATAGATAGCAATTCCATAATTATCACTTTTTAGTTCTACAGTTTTTAAAAAGTACCCTTGGATATTTAAATCATTTAAAATTCTAAAATGTATACTCTCTAGCACTTCTTGAAGACATATTATATCTGCATTTATATTTTTTAAAAAACTTAATAATTCATCTAGGGTATCTTTATTGTGTAAATCCATCCCTTTATGAATGTTGTAAGTTATAATTTTCATTTATCCTCCTAAATTTTAGTTGCATAAATTTTAACTTCTTTCTTTTTTTATCCTTGTACATTTACCTTGATTTATAACAAATAAGAATCCCATTTTTTTATATAATTCATCTAATTCTCCTATGCTAACATCTCCCTTTCTTAGGTTATTTATAGTTATTTCCTCTAGTCTTCTATTTGATATCATCATTGGTCTTTCTCTCCTTCATAAATTAATAATTTATACTATTTATATTCATGTATGACATTATTTATTACTAAACTTCAACCGAACAACTGTTCCTTTAATACTTATTAAAAATCAAACACCTGTTCGTTTTCAATAGGAAAATATTATTTTTTATGTTTTTTTGTCATTTTTTGTGAAGAAAAAAAAGAGTGCTATATAATAATTTTTAATATTATATAGCACTCTAATTAACTAAGCATTTATTTATTTTATCTATTTTAAGGAATTTTCATATTGTATACAATATACTATATATCATAAATCACATTTTGTCAACATAATAAACTATACTTTTTATATATAGTGTACACATTTTAAAATTTTATAAATCCAAATCTAATTTTTAGTTTTTTTATTATTTAAAAACATGTAATATGATGCTGAAAATATTATTATATAGCCTATAAAACTGTACTTATCCGGAATCACATTAAATACGACTATACTTATAATAGCTGAAAATATTATATTTGAATAATCAAATATAGAAATTTCCTTAGCTGGTGCATATTTATATGCAAGAGTAACTCCAAATTGTCCAATACTCGCAAAAACTCCTCCTAAAACTAAATATAAAAATTGTATAAGAGTCATAGATTTGTATGTCATAATTGCAAACGGAAATATTGAAACTGTTGAAAATAATGAAAAGAAAAATACCACAGTGTAAAATTTCTCTTTTGCACCAAGCACTCTTAGGCAAGTATACGCTGACGCTGCAAATATAGCCCCTAGGATTCCTGCAACATATGGTATCATAGCAAAATTCAATGTTGGTTTTATTATAAACAAAGCTCCTATAAATGCTATAATTACCGCTATAGCTTGATTTGACTTAATTCTCTCCTTTAAAAATATAGCTGAAAATATTATTACAAAAAACGGACTTAGTTTATTTAGCATATTTGCATCTGATAAAACCAATTTGTCAATAGCATAAAAATTAAGTATTATTCCTAAAGTACCAAATATAGATCTTAAAATTAATACTTTTCTATTTTCTTTACTTCCAAACGCACTTTCTTTATATTTTAATATTAATGTAAATGCAATTATACATGATACTAAATTTCTAAAAAAAGTTTTCTGAACACTAGGCAAATCACCAGATAGCTTTATAAAAGCTGACATCATAGCAAATCCAAATGCAGATAAAATTATAAATACTATTCCTTTATTTCTATCACTTAAATTATTTAATTTCCCCAAATTTTACACCTCCGTAACTAATCATATATTGTATACAGTATAACATATAATAAAAGATGTTTTTACAATATCTTCTTAGCTTCTACTATTCTTTGTATTATTGTTATAAATATAATAGCTGAAAATAAATTTGTAAAAATTACTATATAACTCGGAAATAGTATCATTAAGCTAAACATTAAAAACCCTTCACTTCTTTCAGCAACTCCAGCTTGATAATAAAAAGATTTTATGCCTTTTTTTTCTACTAAAGCCCCTACTGTTAAAAATATAGTCATAGAAATTATAATGCATATAAGTAGTACAATAAAATTAATTCGTGCATTTGAGTAACTCATCGCTAATGATAGTATTATAGATGTTTCAACAATTCTATCAAAAGTTATATCCATTAATGTTCCAAATAAAGATGTAGTTTTAGTTTTCCTAGCTATAGCTCCATCTATAGCATCTAAATAGCCTGATATCCAAAGAGTTATAACTGCAAGTATATTCATATCAATATATACGAATATACTTGTTAGTATACCTAAAAATAACGCTATAACAGTTACATTATTTGCAGTTAAATTTAACTTAATAAAAAAATCAGCTCCATAATTTATAATTGGATCTATATACTTTCTTCCATGTGTATCTAGCACAATTTCACCTACTTTTTCTGTGTATTTATAAACTTATTTTTTAAAACAATTGATGATAAAATTAACAGTATAAGAGCCATTATAGATAAATAAAAGCTATTGCTCCCAATATCAACTGATTGCGCTCCAATATTTGTAAATACAAGAATTCCTGGAATAGTTCCCACTATAGTTGCAAATATAAAATCTCTATATTTTATATTTGTAAGACCAGCTCCATAACTAATCACATCAAACGGAAACAAAGGTATAAGTCTAAGTAATAAAATGACAAAAAAGCCTTTTGAATTAATCATTTCCTCTATATAATCTAATTTTTCTTTCGTAATTTTCTTTACAAAACTTCTTCCAAGTTTTCTAGATATATAAAAAGATAAGCTTGATCCTATAAGAGCACCTATAAGAGTATATATGTACCCTTTGTATAATCCAAATATAATTCCTCCTCCAATTGCTAAGATTGAATCTGGAAAAAGAGTTAAAGGTACTAATGCAAACATTATAATATATACAAACGGTGCTAGTTTCCCAAATGAAGTAACATATTTTTGTATATCATTTGGGCCTATATCCATGTTTAAAATTTTGTATAGAATGCTTCCAATTACAAAAACTATAATTCCCGATAATACTAATTTTAAAAATTTGCTAAATTTATAGTTCATACCAACCTCCAATTGATTATTTGCATAGTGTAGTTGTTTTATATCTTGTAATCCATTTATTCAGTGTTTTTATCTTAGATTGTGTAAATACATTTTTATTTATAACTTCTTCATTAAATAGCAAGTCTAGTATATGAAGTATATTTTTATTCGAATTTAAAAGTGATTCACAGCACGATTCACAGTAACAAATTATATTTTCGCACGCAGTCTCATCAGCTCTACTATTCATCTGCTTTAAAGCAAGTTTATAATTTGTTACTCCCACCATGCCTCCAGCGCCACAACAAACAGTATCTTTTTTGTTGTTTTTAAACTCAATTGTATTTAACCCTATCTCTCTTAATATCCATCTAACACTATCATGTATTTGTTGTTCATCTCTTGTAGAGCATGAATCATGTATCGCAACTTTTATGCCTTCATAATTATTTTTTAAATTATTTGGAACTCCAGTTTCATTTATAACTTCATATACAGTCTTTATCTTCACACCTTTGCTGTGTTTTTTTATAGTATTGTAGCAATTCGGACATGCAACTATAATTTCGTCTATTCCTTCTTTTTTTATATATTTTTCTAAGCTAGAATAATATTTTTTAAACTTATCTTCATCTCCCATTGATAATGTTGGTTTTCCACAACACTTTAATGTCATTCCAATATTAGTATAATACTGCTTCAAGTATTCATATGTCTTTAAAACAATATCTTCACTATAACTGCTTAAACTACATCCTGGTAAAAATACCGTTTTATTATTATTAACTTTTAAGCTTTTTGAGAATATAGGCGAAAAACTATTCATTTGATGAAACCTAACAACTTTATATCCATCTCTTTTTACTTCTTGTTTATTATTTGAAACTGCATATTTTCGTATTTCATAAAATGTAGATTTTAAGTCTATTCCTTTAGGACACTTACTTGTGCATAATCCACAAAGCATACATGAATATGCAACTTTTCTTATATCTATACTATCGTCTAATATTCTATTCATTAAATCCTTTGGTGAATTCTCAAACTCTTTCATCATAGGACAATCGTGAAAACATAACTTACAATTTATACATTTATTTTCATCATCTTTAACTTTATTTTTTAAATTTTCATTTAGCTCCATTCATCCTCACCTCTCATATAAAAAAATGAAATATCCCAAAATTTGATTAACAAATTTGGGATATTTCTTATACTAAATATTAACTAACCTTATTTTTATCATTATATATTTTCTTTAGTACATATATTAAAACACTTATAGCACTAAGTGTAAGAATTCCCATCATCATTAATTTAGCCCCACCAGTAAGCATATCTCCAACATACGAATATATTATAGTTGCTGGAAGCTGCCCAATCCCAGTAGCTATAAAAAATGATACAAAACTCATAGATGTCAATCCTGCTGCATAACTAACTAAATCAAACGACATAAATGGAAGCAATCTCGCTATTAATATTGTATGTTTTCCATATTTATTGAAAAATTCATCTACGCTATCAATAGCAAACTTACTTGTAAATTTTTCTACTGTATCTCGTCCTAAAAATCTTGCTATATAAAAACACAATGCAGCTCCTGCCATAGCACTAATCCAAGAAAGAATAGCGCCCTTTACCCATCCAAATAAAGCTGCATTTGCAAACGTTATTAAAAATGCAGGCAACGGAGCAGCTACAGACTGAAGTATCATTAAAGTAAATGATATAATCGGTGCCCAAATTCCAAACGATAAAATATATTGCTTTAAGCTTTCTAAATTTAACATACTTAAGTAAAATATCATTTGATTTATAAATCGATTAACAGGTCCTACAAATAAATATATACATATAATCAGAAGTAAAACTCCTATTTTTAAAATTAAAGATTTTTTCTTTTTTTGTTTCATAATTTACCTCTTATTTCTCAACAGGATTAGTTTTGTCTCCTGCCCACTCATAGTAAGATGGATCATAGTTTTTAACATTATCATATCCTATTGATTTTAATATTAATGCCATGTGTCCTGATCTAATTCCAGATGTACAATAAGTAACTATTTCATCATCTTTATTTATACCTGCATCTTTAAATAACTTTTCTAAATCCGCTTTAGATTTTATAGTTCCATCTTCATTATACACTTCATTAAATGGTATATTTATAGATTTAGGTATATGTCCACCTCTAGCTTCTCCAAACTTAGTAGCGCCATCATACTCATCTTTTTCTCTTGTATCTATTATTTTAACATCATTCATTTTTTCTTTTAAAGTCTTTGTATCTATGTTTATATCATTTTTAAGTTCTTTTATAACATACTCTGATTTCTTAGGATCCACTTTTTCTTTAGATATTTCTTCTCCGTTAGATTTCCAAAGGTCCATTCCTCCGTTTAACATTCTAACATCTACTCCTGTTTCTTTGAACATCCAAGCTAGTCGTCCGTCTTCACCCCATCCATTTTTCTGAGCATAAACGATAACTTTTTTATTTTTGTCTATTCCAAGGTCTGAATATATCTTAGATAGTTGATCTTTATCTAAAAGAGTTCCCCAATCCTTGTCTCCTGCTTTACCTTCCATTTTACAGAAACTTTGCCAAGCTACATTTATAGCTCCTGGTATATGTCCTTTATTATAGTCATCTTCACTTCTAGCGTCTATTATTAATATATCTTTATTCTTTAAATTTTTATTTAACCAGTCTACACTTGTAAAGTAATCATTGTTTTCATATGTATAATCCTGTTTTGTTGTTTGTACACTTTGTTCGTTTTTTGTAGTATTAGTGCTTTGTTCATCTTTTTTATCGGTACAACCTACTACTATCCCACTAGTTATTAATAATGAACTAACTATTAGCACTGCCTTTTTACTTCTAATGTTCATATGAATCCTCCTAAATAATTTTCAAGAATTTTTTGTCACTTTTTGTGTTACATCTTGGATTATATCATACTACATATTAGATCAATTATAGAAAAAAACTATATATTCATTATTAAATATAGTTTAAATCTATTCAATTTATTAAATCTGAAGTTTAATTGCAAAATAAAAAAGGCCAGATTCAACTCCGGCCTTTTTTTATTATTATTTAAACATTTTTTTACTAGCTTTTTTCATATCTTTTGCAACTTTTTCTCCTGCATGTTCTACTGAGTTTGAAAAAGATTGTATACCTTTTGACATATCATGGCCTAGTTCTTCCATTTTATGTCCCATTTCTTTAAACATTTTATTTTTCTTAGCCATTATATTCACCTCTTTATTATTTTATAAATTATTTTGCTCACAATTTGTATTTCTATTCTTACTATTAAAGAGGCAAATCTTTAAAATATCTATATTAAGAATTTAAGTATAAATACAAATCCTATAATTACAGTAGTTATACTTATTTCTTTAACTCTACCAGAAAATAATTTTAATATTATATAAGATATCACTCCAAAAACTATACCATCAGCTATAGAATATGATAAAGGCATCATTATTATAGTTAAAAATGCTGGAATAGCCTCTGTAAAATCTTCTAAGTTTATTTCTTTTATAGGCTCTATCATGAATAATCCAACTAATACTAGTGCTGATGCTGTAACAGCTGGAGTTATTATAGCGAATAAAGGTGCAAAGAATAGCGCTAAAAAGAACATAACTGCAGTTGATACAGCTGTAAGACCTGTTCTTCCACCTTCTGCAACTCCTGATGCACTTTCAACAAAAGTACTTACTGTACTTGTCCCAAGACAGGCTCCTATAGTAGTTCCTATTGCATCTGCAAATAATGCTTTCTTCACATTTGGTACTTTTCCATTTTCATCTAACATTTTAGCTTTTGTAGCAACACCTACTAAAGTCCCTATGGTATCAAACATATCCATAAATAACAGTGTAAATAAAACTATAACCATATCTAAAGAGAATATGTTATGCCACTCAAAGCTAAGTACAGTTGATGAAATTGAAGGAGGCATGCTCATTACTTTTGTTGGTACATCTATAACTCCCATAGGTATTCCAATTATAGTTGTAACTATCATTCCTATAAATAATGCTCCTTTTATATTTTTAGCTAATAATATAGATGTTATTAGTATCCCTATTAAAGCTAATAATCCAGTTCCTGAAACTATATTTCCAAGAGCTAATATAGTCCCTCCACCTTCAGGGTGAACTATAACTCCAGCTCCTTCTAATCCAATTAATGAAATTAATAGTCCTATTCCTACCGAAATAGCTTTCTTTATGTTACTTGGAATAGAATCAACAATAGCTTCACGCACATTAAATAATGTTAATATTATGAATATAATTCCTTCTAAGAATACTGCTGTTAATGCAAATTGATATGAATATCCCATTCCTATTACTATAGTATATGCAAAAAATGCATTTAATCCCATACCCGGGGCTAAAGCAAATGGTAATCTTGCATATAATCCCATCATAAGAGTAGCTATAACTGCAGATAAAGCTGTAGCTGTAAACACAGCTCCATAGTCCATTCCTGCTGCAGATAATATACTAGGGTTTACTATTAATATGTATGCCATTGTCATAAAAGTAGTAATACCTGCTAAAATTTCTGTTTTTATAGTAGTATTGTTTTCTTTAAGTTTAAAATACTTATCCATTTAAATCCTCACTCTTTCTGTCGAATTTTGTTTTTCACAGAACTCTATCATATCATATTTTAAATTTTTATGCACATTATTTCGAATATTTTTTTATTTATATACATTTATGTATGTGTTTTTATTTTATATTTTATTATGCAATTGAAAATGTTTTTGTATTCATTTATAATTAAACATTGAAATTAATTTTTTATGGGAGGAAATTATACTATGGAAATAAAAAGATATGAAGGAACTGGTAGAATGAGCAGGGCAGTTGTACATAACAACACAGTGTATTTATGCGGACAAACGCATGGAGAAGGTGACGTTAAAGAGCAAACTAAGATGGTATTACAAAAAGTAGAAGATTTATTAAATAAATACGATTCTGACAAAGATCATATATTATCTGTTACTATATATTTAAGAGATATGAAAGACTTTGCTGATATGAATTCAGTTTGGGATTCTTGGGTAAACGAAGGCTCTGAGCCTGTTAGAGCTTGTGTTGAAGCTAGATTAGCTAGGGAAGCTTTATTAGTTGAGATGTCTGTTACTGCAGCAGTTAAATAATTAGTAATAAAAGCTATAAAACACAACTTTATTTGTATTTTATAGCTTTAAACTTAAATTTCATTAGTTTTCAATATAAAATTAATACTATCCTCAGGCTTATTCTCTATATATTCTCCCATATATAAGGTGTCCCCATTTTTTTCATCTACTACAACTATACTATTTTTTAAATCCTCATCTCCGGAGTACTCACCTCTAACAGCTTTATAACTTCCCATGCATATATATAATCTTTCATTTATAACTCTAAAGGATTCTATATATGACATTTCATTTAATTTTTCTACTTTATACTTTTGGCTTTTTTCTACTCTATTATTTTTTAAATCTATTGTATATTGAATTATATTTGTGTAACTATCATCACTATCATTTTTATTAAGCAAATATAGCTTGCCTTTTTCTATACTATATTGAATTGTATCTGTATCAATTGCTTCAATATCCTTATTATTAATTGTAGGCCCTTCCATATATTCAAATTTATTTTTTTTAATATCATAATAAATTAAATATACTTCTCCATTTTTTTCTTTATCCTTTGGATAAGTTTCTATTGTTGAATACAATTTCCCATCATATTCAAAGCATGTTTGATTATTACTTATTATTATTTCACTATCTTTTTTCTTTTGTACAAATTCTCCAACTTTATCAATTTCTTTTTTATTTAAATTAAATTTATAAATATCAACAGCTACATCACCACTGCTTGTAATATTTCCTTTTGCAGAGTACTCAACATCTTCAGATACACTCGATAATATATATACATCTTCATTTTGAATACCCACAGTAAGTCCATAAGTAAAATTACTTTCTCCATCAAGACTTTTTGGTAAAGTTAAATCATATTCTTCAACTTTATCACTAGTAATATTTTTATTCACTATTTTAAAACTTAAGTTAGCATCACCTGTACCTGTATAATTTATTCCCATATCCTCTATATAACCTATATTTTTTTCATTATAATATGTTTGATTGTATTGGTGTGCATTTTTAAATATATCCTTGTGTTCATCTTTTATTTTAATATTTTCTCTTAGATTATATATTACTTTGGAATTCTTTTTTACTGTAAATTTATCTTTAGATGTTATAGTTTGAACATTTCCATATACTCCATTTTGAGTTTGAGATATAAATAATACATCTCCTATCTCACGTTGATTTCCCTTTATATCTACTAATTCAGGCTTGGGTTGATTTATAATAAGACCTAATAAAACTAGTATAAAAGAGAATACCGCTAATACTAAAATTGTAATTGATAATTTTTTATTCATACAAACCCTCCTTTATACACAAACCCTTTTATTTATTAATCTATACGAAATTAATATAGATACTACAAATAATAAAATATAGTATATTATGTGATTTAGTAATAAGTTTCCTAAAACATCAGTATCTAATCCTATTATAAATACATATCCTATTATAGTAATTAAAATGTATCCAACCCCTAGTAATACTCCAACTTTTTTAAAAGATCTTTCTATTAAAACACCAGTAAATATAACTACCACAGCAATTATTATCCCAAATAAATCTATCATTAAAAAGTCTAATAAATATGGCGATACTACGTTTATTTGATTAATTGATTGCATCATATTAGTATATACATTCACAAAATTTGGAGATCCTATTCCAGCAATTGCTTTTATAATATTTAAGTCAATATACCAAAATAAAAATTGACATGCGATTACTCCATATATCATAACAAGCACCATAATTAACTTAGATATATATATATTAAATCTTGGTTGTGGAAGACTTAATAATATATATATTGTTTTACTTTTTGAATAATAGTCTCTATACCATATAATAGTTGCATATAATAAACAAAATAATACCGCTACTCCTAAAGCCATACTACCGTATATATATATCATTTTTTGTAAATTCATTTACAAAACTATAACCTAAATTAGTTTTTAGTATGTCTAGATTCATAGGTAAATTATTTTCTAAACTAATCCTTTTTACAGAATCATATAAAGTTTTCATAACTCCAACTAAATTAGCTATAAATAAGGTTCCTATAAGCAAGAAGTACAATTTGTATATTCGTTTAAACTCTATATTATATAAAGTGAGTATCCTATTCACCTTTATATACCTCCCTCATTTTATCTATTATTGATTTTCCTTCTTCTTCACGAGTCTTTTCTGCATTGAAAACTAAAGAAAGTTTTCCATCATCAATAAGAATTACATCATCTGCTATCATTTCAATTTCAGCTATCTCATGAGTAGTTATTATTATACTTTGTTCATCACTCACATACTTAGTCATTACACCTAAAAAATCTTCTCTTTTAAATATATCTATTCCTGAGAATGGCTCATCTAATATAGTGTATTTAGCATTTTGAGCAAACCCTAATATAATTTTAACCCTCGCAATATTCCCCTTTGAAAGCTCTGAAATTTTTTTATCATCAGTTAAATTAAATAGTTTTAGCATATCATATGCTTTTTCACTGTCCCATTTTTTATAAAATTCTTTCATAAATTCAAAACTTTCTCTTATTGTAAGTTGTGCAAAATAGTTATCTACATCTGGTACAAAAGCTAGTTTTTCATATATTTTATAATTTATTTTTTCTCTGTCTATTAATATTTCCCCTCTATCTAATTTTACAAGTCCACATATAGCTTTCAAAATAGTCGACTTACCAACCCCATTTATTCCTAATATGCAAGTTATCTTTCCCTCGTGGATTTCAAAGGATATATTATCTAATGCTTTTATTTTTTTGTACTTTTTACTAGCATTTTTTATTTCTATCAAATTTACTCCTCCTAAAATCTATCATTTATTATATTTATAACTTCTTCTTTTTTAACGTTTATACCTTTCATACTTGATATAAATGAATCCATAGATTCATTTATTAAATCTTCCTTTATTTTTGTTATTATAGAACAATCATCCGTTATGTTGCTCTGATAGTTTCTATGAGTTGTTATTATCCCCATTTCTTCCATTTCTTTATATGCTTTTTGGACAGTATTTGGATTTACTTTTATCATAACCGCCATATCTCTTCTAGACGGTATTATATCTCCTATCCCTAATTCACCTACTACAATCTGTTGCTTTATATATCGTATAATTTGAATATAAACCGGTTCTTTATCGTTTGGAATAAAACTCATAATTTCCACCTCCGTATCACTGTACCATGCAAATAGCACACCTCTAAGTGTATTATATATATAGTACACTTAGAGTTCAACTGTTAATTTAAGTAATAAACTCATTTATATATATAAATACATTTAATTTATTGTTTCATACATAATAAAGCCCTAATATTTATATAAATGAACTAAGGAGGTGATTTTATTTTAGATAAACTTAAATCCTCTATGAAAAATCAATTTAATATATATGAAAACTATAAAGTGTCTGACTATAACTTTGATTTTATGGGGGAATATATACTTACCAATTCAAAATACTTTTTAAATAAAAAAAAAGTAATTTGGTCTTATGATAATAAAGAGTATGTATTTGCAAAAGAATTGGATAATTTATCTATCGATTACTTAGAAAAAAATTTGTTATCTTTTACTGATTTTGCTATGCAAAACCTTGTACAAGTTGATGAAAATCACATGTCTACAACTATAACTCTATTTGTGTCTACAGATCATATCGATAAAGTTTTAAAATCTAAAATACCTAAGATAAAAAAAAGAAGAAGCTATATGTTAGGCCTTAAAGGCTATTCATCACTAAGAATAATCCTTTTTGATAAATCTACAAATGAATTTATTTATAACTGCGATTCTAAAGATGTCATTCACTTTTATAAGGAGGTTTTATTATGAATTCATTAACACTACTTTTAATAAGTGCACTTATTCTTTTTATAGGATATGTATGTTATGGCGGCTATTTAGCTAAAAAATGGGGCGTAGATGATACAAGAAAAACACCAGCTCATACTAAATATGATGGCGTTGACTATGTTCCTTCCAAATCACCAGTGTTATTAGGTCATCACTTCGCCTCAATTGCTGGTGCAGGTCCTATAGTAGGTCCTATTCAAGCAGCTATATTTGGTTGGATTCCTGTTGCCCTTTGGGTCTTAATAGGAAGTATTTTCTTTGGTGGTGTTCAAGACTTTGGTTCTTTATTTGCATCTATTAGACATGAGGGGAAATCTATAGGTGAAATAATAGAATCAAATATGGGTAAAAAAGGCAAAAAGCTTTTTGCATTATTTGCTTGGTTAACTCTAGTTTTGGTTGTTTCAGCCTTTGCAAATATAGTAGCTGATAACTTTGTTTCTACCCCACAAGCTGCTAGTGCTTCAATATTTTTTATAATTTTAGCAATTTTATTTGGGATAGCAGTTTATAGATTTAAAATGCCTTTAATTCCAGCTTCTATAGTAGGTGTTTTAATGTTATTTGGATGTATTTACTTAGGTTTTTTATTCCCTATAGCTTTAAGTAAACAAACTTGGATAATATTACTTATGATCTATATTTTCATAGCTTCTGTAACTCCAGTTTGGATATTACTTCAACCTAGAGATTATCTTAACTCTTATCTATTGTATGCAATGATAATTGGAGCTCTTTTAGGTATTGTCATATTAAGACCAGAAATACAAATGGATGGATTTGTAGGATTTAATGTTGGAGGTCAATACTTATTCCCTATATTATTTGTAACTGTTGCTTGCGGAGCTATTTCAGGATTTCATTCACTTGTTGGATCTGGTACATCTTCAAAACAATTGTATAAAGAATCAGATGCTAAAAAAATAGGTTATGGAGCTATGCTTATAGAAGGTCTTCTGGCAATTGTTGCTCTTATAACTGTAGCTTATATTTCTAACAAACAATTTGGAAGTTTATTAGGAAACGGTGGTCCTGTCAACGTATTCTCTGAAGGAATCGCTAATTTTATGGCGTCGTTTGGTATTCCTTTTGTTATAGGTAAAACATTTACATCACTTGCTATATCTGCATTCGCTCTTACATCTTTAGATACTGCTACTAGACTTGGTAGATTTATATTCCAAGAGTTTTTTGATACTAATGGTTTAGACAATAAAGGCGCTACAAAAGCCAATCTACTTAGTAATATGTATGTTTCTACCACTATAACAGTTGTATGTTCTGGTCTTTTAGCTGTTATGGGTTATGAAAAAATATGGCCTATATTCGGATCTGCAAACCAACTTTTAGCAGCAATAGCATTAATGGCAATAGCTATATGGCTTGCTAATTCAAATAAGAGTTTCAAAGAATTTATAATTCCTATCATTTTTATGTTCATAGTTACTATCGTATCATTATGCTTTAATATAAAAGCTAATATAGGAGTTAATTATGCCCTTGTAATAATAGCAGTTCTTTTGCTTGTTTTAGCTCTTATATTAATAAAGGAAGCTATTATGTTTATAAAAAAAGAAAAAGATAAAAAGATTTTAAATAAATAAAAAATAAGCTATCTTAAAAAAGATAGCTTATTTTTTATTTATTTAAATAGTTAAAACTTAAATCTCTATAAAAGTTAGCTTGGGTTAATCTTATATATGGAATTAGCCATAAAAAACCTATACCAAATGTAAGTGTAGATAAAATAGTCCAGCCTATAAAGCTTAACTCTATAACAAAAAATTTCCATTTATTACCCTTCATCATTTTTATACTTAATCCCATAGCTTCTATAGTACCTAAGTGTTCATGTTCTATTATTATATATGGAGTTAACATTAAAGCAAGTTCAAGTATAGTTAAAAGTATTAACAATACCAATATCACCAAAATTCCAAATATAAATCCTGCTCCGAATCCTGATTCTGAAAAAGTAAATACAACTGTTCCACCTAGCGCTATACCTATTATAATAAATGTAGCTACAAATACAATTGCAGATAATATAACTGTATATATTAATGCTTTTATAAATTTACTTTTAGAAACCAAAACATCTGAAAAAGAACCATTTCCCATTTTTTCAATAAACATTAAGTAAAAGTTAGGAATTCCTATAGTTATAAATACTCCAAATCCAAATGACACTACAAACATTACTAAAGCTACTAACATAGAGTCTGATTGTCCTTGCAACATACTTATTATTATAGATGCTACACTATAAGATAGTGTCAATAATACAGGTATCTTCCAATTTCCCTTTAATTGACTTTTCGATAATTCTTTTAGTTGAACTCTATCGATTTTAAACGCCCCCTTATTTTTAATTTGTATGACATTTAAAAGTACATACATTATATTATATTAAAAACTTTTTATTTATTGATTAAATTA